>JACDBP010000350.1 GCA_013694835.1 Chloroflexota bacterium | reverse complement strand
GCTTCAACCTGTACTACGCCCTGCTCAAGCCGAGCCCGAGCGTGAGGTGGCTCGATCTCGGGGCGCTCGCCGCGACCCTCAGGCCCCAGGCGTCCACGACCGTGCGGTACTTCACGGCCAAGGTTCGCCCTGTTCCGGACCCTGGTGCTCGAACGCGGCAGCGCCTCTACCTCAAGGCCCTTGAGACCATCCCGAACGTCACGGTGCACTTCGGCCACTTCACCACCCACGACGTGCGCATGGCGCTCGTCTCTCCCTCGCCGGGCGGCCCGAACACGGCCCGCGTCTGGAAGACCGAGGAGAAGGGCTCCGATGTCAACATCGCCACGCTCCTCTTGCTGGACGGGCATGATCGGCTGTACGACGAAGCGATCGTGATCTCGGGCGACTCGGACCTGGTGGAGCCGATTAGAGAGGCCAACAGGCGGTTCGGCCCTGTGCACGTTCTCAATCCGCGGAACGTCCATAGCGATCTCGCCCTTGCGGCGACCTCGTATGGGCCGTTGGACCCGGCGATCCTGCCGCGCTGTCAGCTACCGGATACCGTCCGGCTGCCCACCGGTCGTAGCGTTCGACGTCCTCCCGCATGGGAACGGAGCCTTCCTTCGACGGTCCCGTGACCCGACAGGCGGTGCCACTGCCCAACGCATCAACTCGTCGGGACACCGCTGACACTGGAAGCCGGACGGGCAGCCAGGGCGAGCTGGCGGTCGTGCGTCGCGAACGACGACTGGTCGAGCTCCGGGCGCGCGAGCCGCGCGCTCGCCAGGTGGATCGCATCGAGCGAACCGATCATCGTGGGAAACGGCTCGGCGGCTCGCTCCAGGACAGCCGTGCTGACCGGCACCAGATCGAAGTTCTCGATCGCCTCGAGCACCGCTGATCGGCGCCAGGCGACATCCCCGTCATCAAGCCGAAGGCGGAGGCGGGCGCGGTCGATGGTCCGCGAGGAGTCGACGTAGACGCTCAACGTCCCCGGCACTCCTCGAGCAGCCCAGACGGAATTGTGCTGTTCAGTTAGGTGTGACGCAACGCGACAACCTTGGTAGGATCGCTCGATGGAGCGCGAGACCTCCCGACGTGGCCGGCCATCCCGAGCGGCGGTGTACGCATCACTCGATGCCGGCCTGGCTGACCTGCAACGTGTCGGAGGGTTGCCGCACCCCTCGGAGGCGGAGCAGATCTGGCGCGGGATCTGGTACGAGGAGACCCACAACTCCACGGCGATCGAGGGCAATACGCTCGCACTCCGACAGGTTCGGGCGCTCCTTGATGAGGGTCGCGCTGTGGGGGACAAGGAGCTCCGCGAGTACCTGGAGGTCCAGGCTTACGCGGAGGCAGCCCAGTGGGTCTATGAGCAGGCGGTCGGCGGCGGCGACGGGCAAGGCGATGAGCTCCTCACCCTGACCGAGCTGCGGCAGGTCCATCGCCTTGTGGTCGAACCCGTCTGGGCGCACTTTCCGCCGAACTCCCTGCACCCTGACGAGGGTCCGGGGTCGTTCCGTCACCATGAGTTGGCGGCCTTTCCAGGAGGGATTCAGCCGCCTCCATTCGTGGCGGTGCCCGGTCTGATCGATGGCTGGCTCCGAGCCGTCAATGGTGGCCCGTCCGCGAGAGAGCATCTGGTGGAGCACCTGGCCACCGCTCATGCCGGGTTCGAGAAGGTCCATCCGTTTCGGGATGGCAACGGACGTACCGGACGCCTGCTGGTGAACCTGCTGCTGGTTCGCCGCGGCTATCCTCCTGCCATCATCCACAAGCGGGACGGAACGAAGTACATCGCCGCGCTTGACAGGGCAGATCGGCAGAGCGACGTGGGTGCCCTGGGAGAGTTGTTCGCCAGGGCGGTAAACGACGGCATCAACCGATTCCTGCTGCCGTCCCTCGCAGGCCCGCACCGCCTGGTGCCGCTCAGCGCGCTGGCCTCGGCCTCGCTCTCGGCGCCGGCGCTCCGGATCGCCGCCGAACGCGGCCGACTGCGCGGACGACGCCAGAACGGGCGGTGGTACAGCACCCGACAGTGGGTGGAGGAGTATGTCGGCTCCCGGTATCGCCGGCCCTCGCACGCTTGCGCTACTCGCTCCTAGATGGCCATCGTCGTCGACCAGCCGATCGTGAACGGGCCGTTCGATGAGCCGACGCGGCACTATCGGCTGCGTGCTGGAACGGCCCAGCTCGTGGACGAGCGGCGCCCGTCGGGTTACGCGCCCGGGCTCCGTACGCGAGGCGGCCAGCAGACGCTGATGGAAGAGGAGTTCGTCGAGCTACCGCTCGTCAACGACATCAGAGGCCGCGTGCGGCGGTGGCGCGACGCCGGCTATCCGGGCGCGACGCGAACGACCCTGGACCTGTTGCGGCACTGGCGCTCGGCGGAGCGGGAACGGCGGCTCTTCTTCTGCCAGCTCGAGGCCGCCGAAACGGCGATCTGGTTGGACGAGGGACCGCGGTCGGAGACTTCACCGCTTCCGCTGGAGCAGCAGGAGCGGTACCGGCGGCACTGCCTGAAGATGGCGACCGGCTCCGGGAAGACCGTCGTCATGGCGATGCTGATCGCCTGGTCCGCCCTGAACAAGGCGCGACAGCCACTGGACCGCCGCTTCAGTGACGCTGTCCTGGTCGTCTGCCCGAACCTGACCGTCAAGGAGCGCCTGGAGGTGCTCAAGCCGTCGGCGCCGGGCAACTACTACGAGGGATTCGACCTGGTGCCCGCTGGGCTGGCGTCCGCGTTGCTCAACGCACGCGTGATGGTCACGAATTGGCACGCACTTGCGGTACCGGACGACTCGCGGAGGCGCGGCGTGGTCCAGCGCGGGCGCGCATCAGCCGCAGCGTTCGCGAACCTCGTGCTGCGAGCAGACCTCGGCTCGAAGCGGAACCTGCTCGTCCTCAACGACGAGGCCCATCATGCCTGGCGTGCCGCAGCGGGATCGGAGAAGCCGAACGGCCATGCTGGTCGCGACGCGCCGGTCGCGGCCGGCGCCCTGGAGTCCGCTGCCGGCCGCTCGGACGAGGAGGAAGGGGCGCGGGTCTGGCTCAATGGCCTGACTCTGATCCACCAGGCCCGCGGCATCGGCCGGGCCCTCGACTTCTCGGCCACTCCCTATCACCTCTCGGGCTCAGGTCATCCCGAGGGCGAGCCGTTCGGATGGATCGTCAGCGACTTCAGCCTTCTGGACGCCATCGAGTCGGGGATCGTCAAGGTCCCCCGCATCCCGGTGGATGACAACTCCGGCGATCCGCTGCCTCGCTACCTTGACCTCTGGGAGCAGGTCAAGGGCAAGCTGCCCAAGCGCGCCCGGGGTTCGGATGGGTTGTCGCGCGAGGATCGGCTGATCCCCGAGATCGAGAGCGCCATCGCGACCATCGCCTCGCAGTGGAGGGCCGAGTTCGAGCGGTGGCAGGGTGAGGGGCGTCTGGTGCCGCCGGCGTTGATCGTGGTCTGCGACCAGACCTCCACCGCTGAGCGCATCGCGGACTTCATCGGAGGCGGGTCCGTGCTCGCGGAGCTGGCGAACCGGGCAGGAGAGCCTGAGCGCACGCTACGTATCGATTCGGCCCTCCTCGCCAGGGCGGAGGAGCAACTCGACGCGTCAGGGACCAGGGAGAAGGCGGCCGAGGCGCTGCGACGTCGGGTCGCGACGGTGGGCAAGTCCGGCCAGCCGGGGGCGGACGTTCGCTGCGTCGTGTCCGTCGCGATGCTCTCGGAAGGGTGGGATGCCCAGAACGTGACGCAGATCCTGGGTCTCCGGGCGTTCAGCTCGCAGCTGCTCTGCGAGCAGGTGGTGGGCCGGGGGCTGCGGCGCGCTTCCTACGACGACATGTCGGTCCCCGAGTACGTCGACGTCTACGGCATCCCGTTCCAGGCGTTTCCCGTCAAGGGCGAGGTCGCGGGGGCGGGTCGGCGCCAAAGGCGCAGACGCTCGTCCAGGCGCTCCGCGAACGATCGGAGCTGGAGATCCGCTTTCCGCGAGTCGTGGGCTACATCTCAGACGCCAGGTTTCGCATCACGGCCGACGTCGAGCGGATGCCACGGCTCGTCATCACC
>JACDBP010000392.1 GCA_013694835.1 Chloroflexota bacterium | reverse complement strand
GAGCACGGGCGAGAGATGCGGATGAACCTGTACTTCGCCGCGGACGAAGGGTCCTGGTGGGTCAGCGAGCTGCGCACCTACAACGGTGCCGTGAACGGTGACTGGCTCTTCTACGGCGGCCCGCTGTTCCGCACCCCACTCGGCCAGTCGTTCATCGGTGACATCGACCTCGTGAGCGCCGATGGGCGCGGCCGGCTCCAGTTCAAGGGCGCCAGGATCGAGCCGTTCCGAGTGGGTCGGATCCGGCGCGACCCTGTCGGCTGCCTGCCCGCTGTCCCGCCGGCGGCAGCCGGGGAGGCTCGGAAGGACGACGCGATGACGCTCGGGCCGCTCGCGGGCAGCGGTCTGGACCAGATGACCCCACAGGCCGCCGACCGATGGCTCGCCGAGCGCGGGCTGTGCGTGACGTGGCGATTCCAGTACCCGACCGGGCCGAACGAGGCCTATTCCGAACTCTGGTGTAGCGCTCCGCCGAACAGTGTCATCGAGGCTGTGACGTTCGACGGGAATGGCAACGTGCTGCTCGCAACGAGACCGACGGACGACCGGGTGCGGCCGGTCCGCCCGCAACCCGCCACCGGCTGGAACTGCTAGGCCTCAAGCCCCTCCAGTAGCTCGCCGGCACGGTCGAGGCGCTCCAGGGTCCGCTCGTAGCCCAGCGCCACCAGGGTGTCGAAGAGCGGCGGCGCGGCGGTCCTGGCCGTGACGGCGACACGGATGGCGGTGAACAGATCGCCCGCCTTCCAGCCGCGGACATCGGCGAGTCGGCGGAGCGCGGAGTCGAGCTCGTCGGCCTCGAAGCTGACCGCTCCAACTTCGGCGATCACGCGACGAGCCTCGCGGAGGCCCGTCACGGCCGTCTCGCGATCCCAGCGCTTCGGCACCAGCTGGGCGGGGTCGGGGCGGACCTCGGTCAGGAACAGGAAATCGATCAGCTCACCGATCGCATCGAGCCTCGGCAACCGCTCCTGGATGAGCGGCACGAGCGCCTCGAGCTGACCCTCGTCGGGCTCGATGACGGCGTCGCCGGCGGCTGCCCGAGCCTCCAGCGCCCGCGCCAGGAACGGCCGAACGCGCTCGACGAAGTCCTCGGGAGCCAGCCGGCGGATCCACTGGCCGTTGAGCCACTCGAGCCGCTCCCGGTCGAAGACGGCCCCACCCGAATGCACCCGCTCGAGCTCGAAGCGCTCGACGAGCTCGTCCAGCGTGAAGATCTCCTCTTCGGTGCCGCTCGACCATCCGAGCAGCGCGAGGTAGTTGACCAACGCCTCCTGGATGAACCCCTGCTCGCGATAGGCCGAGACCGCGGTCTGGACCTTGCGCTTGCTGACCTTGGTGCGGTCCGGATTGAGGATCAGCGGCAGATGCGAGAAGCGCGGCTCGTCGGCGCCGAGAGCCCGGAACAGCAGGATGTGCTTGGGCGTGTTCGAGAGGTGGTCCTCGCCGCGGATGACGTCCGTGATCTGCATCGCGGCGTCGTCCACGACGACCGTGAAGTGGTAGAGCGGCGTGCCGTCCGAGCGGACGATCACCAGATCGCCGCCGAGCGCGGTCGTGTCGATCTCCACGTGGCCGCGGATCACATCGTCGAAGGCGACGATGCCCTCCGCCACCCGGAACCGGACCACCGGCCGCCGGCCCTGGGTCTCCTTCGAGGCGCGCTCCTCGGCCGTCAGGCGGGCGCAGCGGCCGACGTAGTGGGGCGCCTCGCGCGCCAGCTCCTGGGCGGCCCGGTCAGCGGCCAGCTCCTCCTGCGTGCAGTAGCAGTGGTACGCCTTGTCTTCGCGAAGAAGTCGCTCAGCCGTTTCCCGGTAGAGCGGCAACCGCTCCATCTGACGGTACGGCCCGAATGGGCCACGCGCGGGCAGTCCTGCGACCTCCGGGCCTTCATCCCACTCGATGCCGAGCCAGTGCAGGGATTCGAGGATGTCCCGCTCGTGCTCCAGCGCGGACCGGGCGGCATCGGTATCTTCGATGCGCAGCACGAACGTGCCCCCGATGCGACGTGCGTACAGGTAGTTGTAGAGCGCGGTCCGGGCATTGCCGATATGGAGCGGGCCTGTCGGGCTGGGAGCGATACGGCAGCGAACGGTCATCGCGGAAGATCCGCCGGCAGGCGGCGTCGGGGAGTCGTCCACGGTCGTGGGATGGGGCGATCGCGGGCGGCGAGCACGACGCCCACGGCGTAGACGGCAACGAGCAGGCCGGCACCGGCGCCGAGGAACGGCATGGGGATCGGCAACCGATTGCCGACGATGCTGGCCGGAAGAGCCAGCACGAGGCCGGTGAGCATCACAGCGGCCGCTCCCCATGCCGCGAGGTAGGCGACACGCGGCAACAGCACGAGAAGCGCGAGTGTCGCCACGAGCAGCCCGGTCTGGATCGGCTCGGTCGCGTCCGGGCACGACACGGCGGCACGGTCGCAGCCGGAGATCCAGCCACCGCCGTAGCCGATGACGAGGGCGAGCGGCACCCAGGCAAGCACCGCGATGGTGATCCGCTCGCCCACCGTCGGCCAAGGATCGCGCCGATCGAGGGCGGCTCGC
>JACDBP010000304.1 GCA_013694835.1 Chloroflexota bacterium | reverse complement strand
TTGAGATCGGCTATGCCCGAAGCGACAAAGTGGTCACCCGCGTCCTGGAGCCGCTCGGCATCGTCCTCAAAGCCGGGATCTGGTACCTGCTGGCCCGTACCGACGACCAGATGCGCACGTACCGCGTCTCCCGTGTGACCGCCGCGCCGCTGCACGACGAACGCTTCGATCGGCCGGATGACTTCGATCTGGCGGAATCATGGGCGGAGATCACCGCCGCCTACGAGCAGTCCATCCCCGTCGTGGACGTCCGCTTGCGGGTCGACCGCGACAAGCTCGAGTGGCTGCAGGGGGCGCTGGGGCCCACCCAGCTCAGCACGGCGATCGTGGGAGACGATCCCGAGCGAACCGGATGGGCCCAGATGGACGTTCGATTGGAGTCGCTGGCGGACGCCACCGACCTGCTGCTGCGGTTCGGGGGATGGGTCGAGGTGACCGAGCCCCTGGAGCTTCGCAACCGGTTGGTCGACCGCGCGAAGGCGCTGCTCGACCGGTACGCGGTCGCCGCCGGCGGCGAGAGCCGCTAACGCTCGTTGCGTGGCTTGTTGATCCGGGCTCGCCGCGCCCGGCCACCCGCTACGTGCTGCCGACGCCAGGCGTCGAGCTGCCGTTCACGATCCGCGTGGATGAGCCTGCTCAACTCGATCAACATCATCTGCCGCCTCCGGCCGTGCTGTTTCTGACTCCGCCACGATACTGTCAGTACATGCCAGCATCTGTCAGGAAATCTCGGGAAAGGCCGTCTTGCTGCGCACCGGGCCGAAGGCGGCCGTCGCCGTCAGACCGCTGAAGTCACCGATCTCCTCGACCTCCTCCTCGACGGCGCGCTTGACGGCAGGCGCGAACCGATCGAACGCCTCGATCGTCAGCTCCAGACGGTCCTTCCTCCGTCGGGGCTCCCAGACGCCCGCCACGCGCCCGTTGACGAGCACGACAGGTGAGATCCAGGCGGACACGCGGAAGACGCGATCGCGGTGCCTTGCCGCGACGAGGCGGTCGCGCGGCGTGAAGAAGAGGACATAGGGGTCGAAGTTCGGGAGCAGGCGAACATGTGGCCGCGCCGCCCCGCCCAGCGGCTCCGTTGCCGCGATCCGCCTCACGTCCCGCGCCAGGGCCAACATCGCCTGGCCGTCGACATCGACCTGGGCCAGCTCATCCTCGATCGACGTGAAGATGCGCCGTGCGTGCGACGGGTCCGTGCCCCACCAGCGCCCGAACTCCGCGCGGGGCGCCGGCCCGTACCGATGCAGGTATCGCCGCGCCATCTCGGCGAGGGCCTCGTCCGGCGACAGCTCCGAGGGCTTCCAATCGTCGATCCACAGGTCCGGACGGACGAAGGTCACGCGTTGGCCCTGGGACGGCCCGAAGCACAACAGGCCCTGGAACGCTGCCTGCTTCAGCAACGTGCCCCAGCCGGAACGAAGATGCTCCGCGAACCTGGCATTGACGCGACCGCCCATCTCGTCGGCGAGCGCTTCGCGGGTCACCCCCTCGCCGTTCAGCACCTTGGGCAGCTCGACGAACAGCATCTCCATCTCGCGCTTCGTGACGCCGAAGTACCTGAGCCAGGAGGCGCGGTCGTAGCGGATGCGAGCGCTCAGCGCCGCGACGAGCAGCGGCAGGTCCCCGGCCGTGACCAGGTGGAGGGTGCCGCGCATCGCCCAGGTCTTGACCAGTCGCCGGTCAGCCACCGCGTCGCGGACGACGTCTGCGTGGATGCCAGCCACACGTGCCCGCAGTTGGAGCTCCGCCGCGGACGCGAGTTGCGCGTGGATCGCGACGTTGTCCGATACGACTCGGAAGAGCGAGCGGCGGGACGCCGGCTCGAGCAGGTGCTGCTGCAAGAGGCGCCATGCCTCGACCTGGTCCTGCCGGAGCACGGCTCGGGGCTCGGCGCGGCTGGCGCTGGCGGGCGTCGGGCTGGGCTTCCTCGGCACGCTCGAAGTATCGGACACTGGCCGCGGCCGGGCGTGTAGCCTCGCGCCATGCTCCGTTCGGTGAAGGCGACCCGGTACGTCACGCCGCTGCGCGAGGGTGGGTCGATGCCCGCCCTCGTGGAAGCGGACGACGATGGCCTGTACGTGCTGAAGCTCCACGGCGCCGGCCAGGGCCCGAAGGCGCTCATCGCGGAGCTCGTCGCCGGCGAGATCGCGCGCGAGCTGGGGCTCCTGGTGCCGGAGCTGGTCTTCGCCGAGCTCGACCCCGCACTGGCGGCGAACGAGCCGGACCAGGAGATCCAGGAGCTGCTGCAGCGCAGCGCCGGACTCAACATCGGGCTCGACTTCCTGCCAGGGGCGCTGCCGTACCAGGCTTCCGTCGGGCCACCGCCCGCCGCTGCCATCGCGGCGGACGTCGTCTGGTTCGATGCGCTCGTGACGAACGTCGACCGGACCGCCAGGAACACCAACCTGCTGGTCTGGCACGGCCGGCTCTGGCTGATCGACCATGGGGCTGCGCTCTACGTCCAGCACACCTGGCGCGATCCGGCCGAGCACGCTCGGCGTCCGTTCACGCACGCCCGCGATCACGTCCTGCTGCCGCACGCCGGCTCGGTCGCGGCGGCTGACGAGCGGCTTGCACCACGACTGACCCGAGATGTGCTCGCGGCGATCGTGCAGCAGGTCCCCGAGGCGTGGTTGGGACCCGCCGAGGCCGCGGGCCAACGGCAGCGCTACCTGGACTATCTCCTGACGCGGCTCGCGGCGCCGCGGCCGTTCATCGAGGAGGTCGAGCGTGCCCGGGCGGCCTGAGTCGGGCGTACATGGCCGGCCCGACCGCGTGCCCTACGAGTACGCGGTGGTGCGCATCGTGCCCAGCCTCGAGCGAGGCGAGATGTTCAATGCCGGGATCGTGCTCTTCAGCCGGGCACGCGGCTATCTGCAGGCTCGCGTCCTGCTGGACGAGGATCTCCTGACGGCGATCGATCCCGACCGCGACCCCTCGGAGGTCCTCCGCTACCTCGAGGCGATCCCGCGGGTCTGCGCAGGCGATGCATCGGCGGGCCCGATCGCCGCCCTCCCCCGCCCGGAGCGCTTCCGCTGGCTCACCGCGAAGAGCAGCACGATGGTCCAGTCCTCCGAGGTCCACGGCGGGATCACCGAGGATCCTGCTGCCGAGCTGGACCACCTCTTCCAGCGGCTCGTGGCGCGCGGCTGACCTTGCGGCCGGGGCACGGCCGCGCTGGGCACTCACTCGGTCGCCGCCAGCGCCTCGTGCAGCCAGCGACCCGCGGTGATGCGGCGCACCTGATCCGCCGGGGGCGGCATGGCCATGACGATCGAGACGAGCTCCCAGTAGCGCGCTGTCGCGCCGCACAGTCGCGCCAGCAGGAGGTAACGGGGCGATGCCAGCCAAGCGCGTCATCGCCGTGGTGAAGGTCGAGCTGGATGCCGGGGCGGCAGGCCTGCTGCGGTCGGCAAGGCGCTCGGTCCCCGCGGCATCAACATGCAGGAGTTCATCAAGGCCTACAACGCGGCGACCGGGTCTCAGCGCGGCTTCGTCATCCCGGCCGTGATCTCGGTCTACGAGGACCGCTCGTTCAGCTTCGTCACGAAGACCCCGCCGACGGCGACGCTGCTGGCGAAGGCGGCCGGCGTGGCGAAAGGCACGGCGCATCCGAGCGGGTCGCCCGCGGCTTGGATCAGCCGGGAGCAGCTGCGTGAGGTGGCCCGACCAAGCTGCCGGACCTCAACGCGTATGACCTCGACCAGGCCGAGAGGATCGTAGCCGGCACCGCGCGGTCGATGGGCATCGGCGTCCGGGGTCAGGGAGCCGACACCGTACGGCCGCTTGTCACCGCGTCGTCGCACCCGCGGACTAGGATTCGAGCATGACCAGCTTCCTCGACCGCCTGTCGGCCCGCCTCTCTACTCCCGCCGATGCCCCGCCCGGCCGATCGGAGGCGATGCCCGTCCCCGAACGCCATTTCGTGAACGGCGCGCCGCTCAAGCCGCCATTCCCTGAGGGATCCCAAGTCGCGGTGTTCGGTCTCGGCTGTTTCTGGGGGGCGGAGAAGGCCTTCTGGGAGACGCCGGGCGTGATCACGACCGCCGCCGGGTACGCAGGCGGTTCGACCCCCGATCCGACCTACCAGGAAACGTGTTCGGCGCGCACGGGCCATGCCGAAGTCGTGCAGGTGGTCTTCGACCCCGAGCGCGTCGGCTACGAGGATCTGCTCCGTATCTTCTGGGAGCACCACGACCCGACCCAGGGCGACCGGCAGGGCAACGACCTCGGCAGCCAGTACCGTTCGGCCATCTTTGCCTACGGTCCCGAGCAGCTGGCCGCGGCCAGGGCGTCACGCGAGATGTACCAGCGCGAGCTGACTGCGGCGGGTTACGGCGAGATCACGACCGAGATCCGCGATGCCCCTGAGTTCTACTACGCCGAGGACTACCACCAGCAGTACCTGGCAAAGGA
>JACDBP010000298.1 GCA_013694835.1 Chloroflexota bacterium | reverse complement strand
GCGCGGCGCTGGGGCGCCGCGGGCACGCGCCAGCTGGCCGCGGTGGTCAGCTGTGGATGACTTCGGAGATGGGTGTCAGGCGGGGGGCGGGTGCCTCGACCCGCGGCGGGCCGGTGGCGAGCGACTCTCGCGCATCAGTCGGCCTTCACGTGTCGGGAGGTCGAGCCCGACGAACCGCGAGCCCCTCCACCGGCGACCGGTGGCGTTGGGATCCCAGGCTCAGCTGTCGGGTCCGGTGTGGGCGGCGGAGTCGGCCACGCTGTCGGTACCGCGGTGGGGGATGACGTCGGGGCCGCGGTCGGTTCCGGCGTGGCGGTCGGCACAGGGGTCGGCGCCGGCGTGGCTGTCGGCACGGGTGTCGGTACCGGTGTAGCTGTCGGAACGTTTGTCGGTACCGGTGTGCCTGTCGGCACGGGTGTCGGTTCCGGCGAGGCGGTGGGCGTCGGCTCCTCGCTTGGCGTCGGCTGCGGGGATGGATCGACCGTTGCGGACGGCGACGGCGACGGGCTTGGTGGCGGTGTCGGGGGATCCTCGCCGGGGCCCGGCAACGGGTTCGGGCTGGGCGATACCTCTACGGGTGGTGGCGTGGGCGACGCCGGCAGCGCGTTCGGCGTCGGCTGTGCGCCGCGGACGCGCTGCGTAGCCACGGCACCCTGTCCACCCGATCCACCCGGCCACAGCGGCCCTGGCTCGGCCGTCCGACGGACAGTGGGCGCAGAGCGCCCGCTGGCGGAAGAGGATCGCGGTTCGGAAGTCGCCGGGTCGGCGGGACGGGCCGGATCATGGTCGGGGGCGACATCGCCGGTGGGCCGGACGGTACGCCGCTCGGCGACCCGCGGCACGGCAACCGCCACGTCTGGCGCGGCTGGGGTGGCGATGAGGCCGAGGTTCGGACGCTGATCCAGCAGGTCCAGACCGGCGCTGCCGGCCACGGCCGCGCCGACGAGCGCCGCGACCAGAAGCGCCAGGATGGCCAGCGCCACGAACGGCTGAAAAGCGTCGCCGATCGCCGGACGGCGCTGGCGCGCTCTCGCTCGGTGGGCGGCATCGACGACCGCGAGGGTCACGCGCGCCGACGGCGGCGGTGCCGGCAACTCCCGGACCGCCCGGGCATCGCCGATCATCCCGGTGACCGTGACACGGCAGGCCGCGCAGGACTGGAGGTGATCCTGCGACACGAACGCCTCGTCCTCGGTCACCGGGAAATCGAGCGCCGCGGTCGCGGCGAGCATCGCCTGCTGGTGCACGTTCATCGGCCGGCACCGTCTGGGGCAAGGAGCTCCCGAAGCCGGACGCGCGCTCGGTACAACAGCACACGGGTCGCGCCGTCGCTCCGCCCCAGGGCTCGCCCGATCTCCGGGCCGCTGAACCCGTGCCCGGCCAGCAGCAGCGCCACCCGCGCATCGGGATTCATGCGACCGAGGGCGTGATGCAGCTCCGAGTTGCGCTCCTCGCGGAGGTACTCGGTCTCCGGCGGCTCGACGGGGTCCGGCGTGGTGCGCGATCGGAGCCAGCGCGCGGCAACGGTCCGGCGGCGGCCGCGGCTCGCGGCGAGATTCGCGCCGACCCGGTAGAGCCACGCCCGAGGGTCACTGGGGGCTCGTCCTGCCGCGTTCTCACGGACCAGCCGCAGGAAGACCTCCTGGAGCAGGTCCTCCGCCGCTTCGCGCTCGCGCGTCGCGTGGAGCAGGAACCCGTAGAGCTCGAGGTGATACGCCTCGTGGACGGCCACCACGTCCAGCTGCACGGATCCGACGTCACGCGCCGACACGGTCGGACGGACGAGGGCGACCTCGTGGGGCGGACGAGCTGCACGGCTGGGCTGCTCCGGCTGCTTCACGATGTCCTAGACGCCATGGGCCGTCCCGCCGTTACAACTCGTCCGGCCGGGCGGGCGACGCCGACCCAGAGGGCCCGACTCCCAGGCTGGTCGCGACCTCACGTCTGCCTTCGGGACGGGCCGAGCACCCCGGCCGCCGCCACGACAAGGATGCCGATCCAAGCGACCACGGACGACGAGATGAGCCCGAAGTCGCCGACACGGACCGGGTCGCCGAGCCGGATGCCCACCGCCTGGCCCGCGTACGCACCGAGGACCGCCGCCACGAAGACGAACGGCAGCCGGCCCCCGGCGGAGCCCCTGAGCAGCACGTAGAGCGCGGTATGGAAGAACCCCACCAGGACGGCAAGGACCGGAGCCGTGCCGATCTCAGGCATGCAGTGTCAGCCCAGCCGGGCGGCCACGGACACCGCCCGAGCTTGTGCCGGGCTCGCGGCCGGCACTCGGTCGTTGGCTGCCACACGGTCCTGGACCTCAGGCACCGGATCAGCTGCTGGCAACCGCTCGTGCCTCCGCGC
>JACDBP010000297.1 GCA_013694835.1 Chloroflexota bacterium | reverse complement strand
CCCCTCCACCCGGCCGCAGGCGGCCACGGCGCGACGATCGCCCGGACTACGCCCCCGCGCCTATCGCCTCGGGCGCGAGCTCGCAGCCGGCGGCCCGGGCGGCCTCGGCCAGCTCCTCGAGCGGCTCGTCGCTGTCCGCGATCCCCTTGGGCAGCATGATCACCCTCGACACGCCCAGATCGCGGAAGGCCGGCAGGATCTCGTCAAGTGGTTCGCGCTGGTTGCGCTCCACGTCGCCCCGCCAGATGTGCGCCGAGACCCGCAGCGTAGCCGGATCGCGACCGATCTCGTCGCAGCGTGAAGCGATGATGGGCAGTGCCGCCGCCATGTCCTCGGTCGACATGCCATCGACGTTGAGCTCTTCCGCGAAGCGCGCCGCGAGTCGCCACGTCACGTTCTGACCGTTGCCGCCGACCATGATCGGCACCCTCGGCCGCTGAAGCGGCTTCGGGAGATTGATCGCCCCACGGATGCTGCGGTGCGTGCCCTCGTACGTGGCCCTTCCCTCGCCCATCATCCGCGTGACGATCTCCAGGGTGTCTTCCAGGATCTCGAGGCGCTCCCTGGCGCCGGGAAACGGATAGTCGTACGCCTCCCACTCCTCGCGCTTCCACCCTGCGCCCAGCCCCAGCTCCATCCTGCCATCGCTGGCGACGTCCAGCGTCGAGACCATCTTGGCGAGCAGCGCCGGATTCCGGTACGCGGCGCAGGTCACCACCTGACCGAGTCGAACGCGCTCCGTGGCAGGCACGAGCGCCGCGAGCGTGGTGAACGCCTCGAACGTGATCTCATCGGTAGGGTCCGGCGTCGTGTGGAAGTGGTCGAAGACCCAGAGCGACTCGAACCCCAGCGCCTCCGACCGGCGGGCGACCGCCTCGGTCCGCGCCCACGCTTCGCGCGCGTCCCATCCGTCGTACTCGCCGGTCCAACCCTGCGGGACGATCACCCCGATTCGCATGCCGCCTCCTGCTATCTCTTCATCGGCCACGAGCCTCGCCGCTCGGCTGCCGGCCACGAGCCTCGCCGCTCCCAGCCGGCCACGAGCCCGCTGACCCGGACCGACCCTGGATCCGCCCCTCGGCGCGAGGAGATGGTGCTTTGGCTCGGACAACGCCGACGTGGACGCTAGTCCATTCCCGGCTCGCGCGCGTGTTGCAACTCAGCCCCACCCGATCGAAGATGCCGCCGCAGCGCGCGTCGCTCGAGAGTGGCACGCTTGCGGCCATGAGAGGTGTCGTCCTGCCGGGCAACAGCACGGTCGAATACCGGGAGGTCCCGGATCCCGTGCCCGGCCCGCGCCAGGTCCTGGTGCGGATGCACGCGTCGACCATCTGCGGCAGTGACATCCGGGCCATCTACCGGGAGCATCTCGGCGTCGGAGCGGAGGCGTACCAGGGCGTGATCGCCGGGCACGAGCCAGCCGGCGAGGTGATCGCCCTCGGCCCGGGCTGCACTCGGATCAAGGCGGGCGACCGGGTCGCTGTCTACCACATCGCCGGCTGTGGCCAGTGCGATGAGTGCCGGAAGGGCTACATGATCGGCTGCCACGCGCCCCAGCGTGCCGCCTACGGCTGGCAGCGCGACGGTGGGCATGCGCCGCTGCTGCTGGCGGAAGAGGTCACCTGCCTTCGGCTCCCGGACGAGCTGTCGTTCGTGGATGGGGCGTGCGCGGCATGCGGCTTCGGCACGGCGTACGAAGGGTTACGGCGGCTCGGCGTGAACGGTCGCGATCGCCTGCTGGTGACGGGCCTCGGGCCGGTCGGCCTGGCAGCGGCGATGCTCGGCCGGGCGATGGGCGCGACGACCGTGGTCGGCACCGACGTGTCGCCAGAGCGGCGGCGCCTCGCGACCGAGCTCGGGTTGGTGGACGCGGCGATCCCTGCCGATGAGCAAGCGCTCCAGGCGGTGCTGGACGCCACGGACGGCGGCGTCGAGGCGGCGATCGACTGCTCTGGTGCCGCCCCGGCGCGCGTCCTGGCGATCGAGGCGCTCAGGGACTGGGGCCGCGCTGCGTTCGTCGGCGAAGGTGGCACGGTCAGCCTCGAGGTCTCGCGGCTGCTGATCCACAAGCAGATCACGTTGTACGGCTCGTGGGTCACGTCGCTCGATCACATGGCCGAGCTGCTCGACCGCCTGGTTCGCTGGCGGCTTCACCCGGAGGTCACGGTAACCGACCGCTTCACGCTCGACCAGGCGGCAGAGGCGTACCAGCTTGCGGACGGCGGGTCGTCCGGCAAGGTGGCCATCGTCTTTGACTGACGCGGCGTCCGACGCGGACATCGACTTCGACCCGACCGGGTCCGAGCCTCCGCCGACGGATGCGCGGGGTGTCCGGGCAGTGCTGGTCCAGGAGCGCATCGAGCTCGTCAGAGGGCTCGTCCGCAGGCGACCGGCCGGGGGTGCGCTCCTCGGCACGAGACGCGGGTTCTCATGGCTGACGGCGGGCGGCACGGCGCATGTCCTCATGTCCACCGACAAGCCGGTCGCGTCGATCCTGGTGACCCCCGACCGGGCGGTCGTGCTGACGGCGAACATCGAGGCCGACCGGATCGCATCAGAGGAGCTGGACGGTATCGACCTGGAGCTCGAAGCGTTCGACTGGTTCGCCGATACCGGTGATCGAGCCGTCGCGCAGGCGTCGGTCAAGGGCCGGCTGCTCGGCGACGCGGATCTGGAGGCCGAGTTGCAGCCCATCCGCTCGGTCCTTGCGCCGCTGGAGCAGCAACGGATGCGCTGGCTCGGCGCGAGGGTACAGGCGGCGTTGGATCAGGCCCTCGAGAGCGTCGAGCAAGGCGAGCCGGAGGACTTCCTGGCCGCCGACGCCACGATGATCCTGGGCGACGCGGGGATCCGGGCGCCGGTGGTCCTGGTCGCCGCCGACGATCGGATCGAGCGATTCCGCCATCCGTTGCCCGGTCGTGCCACCATC
>JACDBP010000382.1 GCA_013694835.1 Chloroflexota bacterium | reverse complement strand
GGCCCTGGTGCTCCACGTTCTTCTGACCTGACGAGCGTACCCGGTAGGTGGGTGGGACTCAGGCAAGGTGCTTCCAAGCACGCAGCGCGTAGCTCAGGGGCTCGCGGTGTCGCTACTCCCCGTGCCGCTTGAGCTTTTCGACTGGGCGGCTGTGCGAGTTCATGACCAGCGTCAGCCGCCAGGGACCGTCCGCCTCGCGTCGGAGGAAGAAGACGACGCGGCCATTCACGAGCTGGGAGGCTCCGGCCTGCCATGGGACCAGCGTTTCCGTATAGCGCGACGCGTGACGCGAGGTCAGGCGCCTGAGCCTCCCGCCGTCGCCTCCCCGTCGGCGGCACGCTGGAGCTCGTCGATCTCGATCTTGCCCATCTTGAGCATCGCCTCCATCGCTCGGCGGGCGCGCTCCCTGTCGGGGTCATCGAGCAGCTCGTTGAGCTGTCGCGGTGCGATCTGCCATGACATGCCAAAGCGGTCCTTGATCCATCCGCACGGGCCTGGCTCACCGCCGTCCGCACTGAGCGTGTCCCAGAGGCGATCGACCTCTGCCTGGTCCTCGCACACGATGACGAACGAGATCGCCTCGTTGAACGTGAAGTCCGGCCCGCCGTTGAGGCCCTGGAATGGCTGGCCCGCGACCGTGAAGTCGACCGTCAGGACCATGCCGGCAGGCCCGCTCGGGCTATCGGCTGGGGAGCGCGTGATCTTGTCCACGTGGCTGTCAGGCAGCAACGTCACGTAGAACGCGGCTGCCTCCTCGGCCTTGCCATCGAACCACAGACACGGGGTGATCTTCGCCATCAGGTCCTCCTCTTGGTGCTCGGTGCTCAGCGCGCTGGC
Source organism: Chloroflexota bacterium (assembly GCA_013694835.1). Classification (GTDB taxonomy): domain Bacteria; phylum Chloroflexota; class Limnocylindria; order Limnocylindrales; family CSP1-4; genus JACDBP01. The sequence goes on along the minus strand of JACDBP010000382.1, from coordinate 3,576 downwards.
TCGGAGCCGGTATCGCGACTGGATCCCATCTCGGGACCCATCGGACTCATCAGCTGGAAGTAGTTGTCGTCGGGATCGGCGAGCGTCGCGATCGACCCAGGCTCGTCGTCGAAACTGTACGGCTCGCGGACCACGATCGCGCCCGCGGCCACGAACCGGTCGAAGTCGCCCTTCACGTCCGGCGTCTCGATATTCCAGATGAGCCGGCCGGGCTGGGCGTTTCGCCCGTGGACCGCATCGTGAGGACCAACGGTGACGAACCCGCTGCCGATCTGCCAGCCGGTATACCCGCCGTCGGAGTACCGCGGCTCCCCCAAGAGCTTCGAGTAGTAGTCCACCAGCCGCTGCGGGTCCTCTGACCCGATCAGGATGCTGTTGAAGTCCATGGAACCTCCTTCTTCTCGCGCGTGGCGGCGGAGCGCTAACGCTATCGGATGCGCGCCACGATATAGAGACGGCCGCGCGACCGTGAACTCATCGCTGGATATGGATCGGTCCGCCCGGGACGCGACGCGCCGGAGCACTAGGCAGTGCTACCGTGCTTCGCGTGACCAAGAGCCTGCTGGCCGACGCGTTCGAGCACCACAACTGGGCGACGCTGCGGCTGCTCGATGTCTGCAGGGAGCTGAGCCCTGCGCAGCTGACGACGAACGTCCCGGGGACCTACGGCTCGATCATCGACACGTTGCGCCACCTCGTCGGCGGGGATGCCTCGTACCTCGAGGTCCTGAGCGGTGGACGGTCCGCTCCCATCGACGAGGAAGGGATGGAGCTCGGTGAGCTCCGCGCGGTGATCGAGCGCCTCAGCCCCGGCTGGACCTCGCTTCTCGCGGAGGATCTCGATCCCGACGTCGTCGTGGTCCGCCGGCGTGACGACGGCTCCGAAGGCCATGCACCGCGCGGCATCCGCATCGCCCAGGCGCTCCATCACGGGACGGACCATCGCAGCCAGATCTGCACCGCCCTCACGTCCCTCGGCATGGAGCCACCCGAGATCGATGTGTGGGCATTCGGTGAAGCGCACGGCCGCCTCCGCGAGGTCCCACCCTCGGCCTGAAGGCGCGGTCGCTGCCGCCAGCCCACCGCGCGGGTACCCTGCCGCAGGTGCGAGGCCTCCCCGCCCGGATGATCGACACCGTCGCGCCGCGGAGGCTCGGTTCGAGCTTTCGCTGGCTTCTTTCGGCGACGGTCATCAACAACGTCGGCGACGGGATCGCGATCGCTGCCGGGCCCTTGCTCGTGGCAGCACAGACGCGCGACCCATTCCTGGTGTCGATGGCGCTGCTGAGCCAGTACCTCCCAGCGCTGCTGTTCGGTGTCATCGGCGGCGTGGCGGCGGACCGCTTCGATCGACGGCGGATGGTCGTGGTGGTGGACCTGCTCCGCGCGGTCGTGCTGGCTGGGCTCGTCGCGATGATCGTAAGCGGGACCGTCAACATCGCGTTGGTGCTCGTCGTGCTGTTCGTCCTCGGGACGGCGGAGACGTTCGCCGACTCGGCCAGCAGCACCCTGCTCCCCGGTCTCGTGGCGCGCGAGGACCTCGGCATCGCCAACTCGCGGATGCAGGGCGCATTCCTGCTCACGAACCAGTTGGTCGCACCGCCGATCGGCGCCTTCCTGTTCGCGGCGGGCATGGCGCTGCCGTTCGCGGCCAACGCCGCTGCGTTTGCGCTGGGCGCGGTGCTCATCTCACGCGTTGTGACCAGCGTCAAGGAGGAGCGGAACGAGCGGAGCAGCTTCCGGGCCGAGATGGTCGAGGGGATCCGCTGGCTCGTGGCACATCCGCCGATGCGGACGCTCGCGCTCACGATCTTCACGTTCAACGTCACGTACGGGGCGGCATGGTCCGTGCTCGTGCTCTACGCGATGGAGCGGCTCGGCATGGATGCCGTGGGGTTCGGCCTGCTGACGACCGCGGTGGCGGTCGGCGGGGTCATCGGGACCGTCTCCTACGGCTGGCTGGAGCGGCGCTTCAGGCTGGCCGACATCATGCGCGTCGGGCTGCTCATCGAGACGGGCACCCACCTGTCACTTGCGCTGACGACCTCGCCTGCGGTGGCGCTCACCACGATGGTGGTCTTCGGGGCCCACGGTTTCGTGTGGGGCACCACATCGACGGTCGTCCGGCAGCGCGCGGTGTCCGACGAGCTCCTAGGCCGAGTGTCGGGGGTCTACCGCGTCGCGAGCGTCGGCGGCCTGGTGATCGGGACGCCGTTGGGCGGCCTGCTCGCGGGCACCTTTGGCATCTCCTCGCCGTTCTGGTTCGGATTCGTGGGCTCCGCGCTGCTCGTCGCCATCCTGTGGCGCCAGTTCGCCCACATCGCCCACGGTGATGCGCCGTGAGCCACACTCGGTCCGGTTCGGACGGCGCGCGGCGATGACTTTCGCCCGCCCCCGCCGTCAGAGGTGTGAATGGGCGTTCACGACGCAGCGAAAGGAATGACGAACGTGAAGTACATCCTGCAGATGATCGTCGACGAGAGCGCTTGGCAGAACCTGACCCCCGAGCAGATGCAGCCGATGATCGACGAGATGGAGCGCTTCAACGACCAGCTTCGGAACGGCGGCGCATGGGTCTCGGGCGAGGGCCTCGACTTTTCGTCGAACGCCAAGACGGTGCGCGTCACCGACGGCGAGCGGACGGTAACGGACGGGCCCTATGGGTCCGCCCAGGAGCAGCTCGGCGGCCTCTGGATCATCGAGGCCGAAAGCATCGACGATGCCGTTCGCTGGGCGAAGCAGGTCCCGATGACCAACGGCTCGATCGAGGTCCGCGGGCTGGTCCCCGAGGAGTAACCCGGCCGCCCGAGATCCCTGGCCAGAGAGCTTTGGCCGCTACCCTTGGCCCATGCCCGCCGAATACATCTACACCGCGTACAAGCTCGCGCGGCACTACCCGCCCGATCGAACGGTCCTCGAGGACATCAGCATCTCGTTCTATCCCGGCGCCAAGATCGGGGTCATCGGGCCCAACGGTGCCGGCAAGTCGAGCCTGCTCCGGATCATGGCCGGGCTCGACGACGGGTACACGGGAGAGGCGCGCCTGACGCCCGGCTTCACGGTCGGGTACCTGAGCCAGGAACCGCAGCTGGATGCGAGCAAGGACGTGAAGGGAAACGTCCTGGACGGCGTCCGCGAGGCCCATGGCCTGATCGAGCAGTACAACGCCGTGATGGCCAAGTGGTCCGAGCCGGACGCCGACTACGAGGTGGTAGGCGCCGAGCAGTCGGCGCTGGAGGACAGGATCAACGCGACCGATGCGTGGAATGTCGAGCGCAGCGTCGAGATCGCGATGGATGCCCTGCGGTGCCCGCCCGACGCCGCTGACGTCTCGACCCTCTCAGGCGGCGAGAAGCGACGCGTGGCGCTCGTGCGGCTCCTCCTCCAGCACCCGGACCTGCTCCTGCTCGACGAGCCGACGAACCACCTCGACGCGGAGTCGGTGGATTGGCTGGAACGTTTCCTCGACGAGTACGCCGGCACCGTCGTCGCGATCACCCACGACCGCTACTTCCTGGACAACGTCGCGAAGTGGATCCTCGAGCTCGATCGCGGCAAGGGGATGCCATACGAGGG
>JACDBP010000237.1 GCA_013694835.1 Chloroflexota bacterium | reverse complement strand
GGGTAGGCGCTCCGCCAGGTCAGGGACAACGTTGTCGGTGTGGTCGCACCGCTCGCAGGGTCAGGCGACGCCGTCGGTCTCCTGGCCAGTCTCCTCGGCGGTCAGCTCGGCAAGGTGGGCCGCGTCGCCGTGGCGGAGCAGGGCGCCGGTCTCGGTCGTGGCGTCCCACAGGACTTCGGTCAGGCTGGCGTTCGGCGAGACCCAGGTGCGCCAGCGCGCCGGCGACTCGCCGTGGAGGATCGTCAGGAACACGGCGATCACCCCGCCGTGGGTGACCACCCCGACCGATTGGCCCGGGTGCTCCGCGGCGATCTGCCCGATCGCGCGGCGGACGCGCTCGCGGAAGCCGCTGCGAGACTCGCCGCTCGGCCACATGAAGTCGTCGAGGTCGGCGTCCTCGTCGGCCTTGAGCAGGTCGCCATAGGCGGCGCGGAGCTCCTCGAACGGCCGGCCGTCCATCTCGCCAAAGTACATCTCGCGCAGGTCGTCCTGGAGAATCGGCGCGTGGCCGGTCAGCGCGCCGATCGCCTCGGCCGTCCGCCGTGCGCGGGTGAGCGGACTGGCGTACAGCGCCGTGAGGTCCGGGTGAGCCCGATTGACGTGCTCGGCCAGCAAGCGCACCTGGGCTTCGCCCCGCGGACTCAGGTCGGTGTCGGTCCAGCCGGACAGGCGCATCGCGGCATTGTCGGTCGTCTCGGCATGCCGAACCATCAGCACGGTAGTCGGCGTCGCGCCAACTGGAGGCAGGTCCGGGGACGCTAGTCCTGCCACGGTCGATGCACTCGCGCCCGGATTAGGCGCGGTCGATGGTCGCGTCGTCACCTCGAAATCGTACCAGGTGCCGCCTCGTCCTGGCTGACACCGTCCCAGTCGGGGTTGGATGGGTCCCCGATCGGCTTAAGCAGTTCGCGGCGCGCGGTCCCACCCCAGGCCGTCGATGGCTTCCCGATCCACCGCGATGACAACGCGATCGCCGAGGACCTCGTTGACCACGCTGAAGGGGATGAACAGGTCGTGACCGGGGCGCTGGACCTCGATGTGGCCGGTCGCACCCTTGCCCGCGCGCATGGCCTCCATGTCACGAGCGACGCCCTCATCGCCGTGGCCAACATTCTCCATCGTCTCAGCGCCGTGCACGAGGTGGACGACCCCAATCGTGTCGCCCGCGAGATCGACGACGTCCATGCCCTCGCGAATCCGGCTGTACGGACTGCTCACGATGCTGCCTCCTCTTCTGTCCTTCGGTCGCCTCTCGGCGCACGATCCTCGGCAGGATGTATGCCGCCGCGCTCCCTGGGCGTCCGAGCACCTGGTACGGATATTGAACCGACAGCGTGCGATGTACTCATCTAGCACGCTCAGCCTGGTCCTGCTCGCCGGAGTGTTGGGGCTGGGCTGCGGGCAGCGGGGCGGAGAGCCAACAGTGAGCCCCGCGGCCGCGGTCGCGACCCCGACCGGAACCGGCGCACCACGGACGACCGTGCAGAGCGAGGCCGTCGGGCCGGCCCCAAGTCCGGCGGCGGTGACCGGGCAAGGGTCCGGCCATGAGCCGCGGGGGCGGGAGACAAAGATGATCCAGGAGATCGAAGCGTCTCTGGTGCGCACGTTGCCGCGTGACCGCGAGGCCGAGCTCGTCTACGTCGCTCTCGGCGATAGTACCGTGGCCGGCGTTGGCGCCAGCCGCCCTGAGCTGAATTACGTCGGGCGGCTGCACGCCCGCCTGCGCGACCTGTACCCGCGGGCGCGGCTCGCCAACCTGGGCATCCCCGGCGCGACGGCCGCGGACGTCGTCCGCGAAGAGCTGCCGCGTGCCCTTGCGCTCGGCCCGCGACTGGTCACCCTCTCGGTCGGGCCGAACGACATCACCCAGGAGCGTGACGTCGGCCAGTACGAGGGCGATCTCGACACGATCTTCGGCGCGCTCGCCCGCGAGACCCCGGCCGTCGCGGTCGTCAATCTCCTGCCGGACCTGGCGCTAGCGCCGCGCTTCTCGCCCGAGGAGAAGGC
>JACDBP010000204.1 GCA_013694835.1 Chloroflexota bacterium | reverse complement strand
CCCGTGACCGTGATCCACGACACGACCGCACCCATCACGCAGCCACCGAAGCTGCGGTTCAAGCTCGGATCGACCGTGTCCGAGGCGACCGTGCCGGTCGCCCTCGACTGGCCGCCCGCGACCGGGTCCCAAAGCCCCGTCGTGCGCTATGAGCTCCTGATGAGCGCCAACTACGGCGGCTATGTCGCGATCCCGCTGCCCGGGTCCCTCGCCAGGAGCGTCACCCTCGAATTGGCACAGCAGCAGAGTCACCGGTTCGTGCTGCGCGCCGTGAATGCCGCCGGGAACGTGGGTGCGTGGGCGCGGACGGGACCGCTCGTCGCCGGCGTGCTCCACGACGGTGACCCTGCCATCGCCGCCGATGTCTCGTGGTCGTCGCAGGCCGCGCCGCAGTTCCTCCGCGGCGTGACGCAGCGCTCCAAGGTTGGCGGGAGCGTGCTGAGCGTCACCGTTACCGGCGAGCGAGTGGCCTGGCTGGGCGCGAAAGGTCCCAACCGCGGAAGCGCCGAGGTCCTGGTCGACGGGACCCTCGTGACCACGGTCGATACCGCGGCTGCCGCGGTGCAACCGCGCCAGGTGCTGTTCCAGCGCCGGTTCGATGTCCCCGGCACCCACACCCTGGAGATCAGGCACCTGGACGACCCGGTGGGATCACGCGTCGACGTCGACGGATTCCTCGTCGTGCGAGCAGGCGGTCCGGATCCCGTCCTGGTCGGGGCGGGCGACATCGCCTCCTGCGACCGCACCACGGACAGCGCCACGGCCACCTTGCTGGACGGTGTGGTCGGGACGGTCATCACGACCGGCGACCTTGCCTACGACCGGGGAACGGCAGCCGAGTTCGCCGCCTGCTACGCGCCGACGTGGGGCCGGGTCAAGTCGCGGACCCGGCCGACACCGGGCAACCACGAGTACTACACCACGGCCGCGGCCGGATACTTCGGGTACTTCGGAAGTGCCGCCGGCGCGCCCGACAAGGGCTGGTATGCCTATGACCTCGGCACCTGGCGGATCTACGCCTTGAACAGCAACTGCGCCGCGGTCGGCGGCTGTGACGAAGGCTCGCCGCAGCTCGCCTGGCTCCGCGCGGATCTCGCGGCGCGCCCACGAGCGTGCGTCGCAGCCTACTGGCACCACCCGCGCTTCAGCTCCGGGCCTCATGGCAACAACATGGACGTGGCGCCACTGTTCGCCGAACTCCATGCGGCCGGCGCCGACGTCGTGATGACCGGTCACGACCATGACTACGAGCGGTTCGCACTGCAGTCGCCGTCAGGTGAGGCCGACGCCTCCACGGGCGTCCGCCAGTTCGTGGTCGGGACCGGCGGCAACGGCCTGTACCCGTGGGGAACCTTCAAGCCGAACAGTGAGATCCGGCAGAACACGAGCTTTGGCGTGTTGGAGCTGACGATGCGCTCCGGCGCCTACGACTGGCGGTTCCTGCCGGTAGCTGGTGGCATGTTCACGGACAGCGGCACGGCCACCTGTCACTGAGGTGGGGACGGGGCATCGAGCCCTGCCGTCGGCGACAATGGCCCCCATGACCAACGATGGTGACGGACGCCTGGCGGCGCCGCCGGAGCTCGCTTCGCCGCATGTGACCGTCACGATGTTCGTGTTCAACGACATGGCCCATGATGCCCGGGTCCGGAAGGAGGCGATGTCGCTCGCGGCCGCCGGGTATGCCGTGACGTTGATCGGCCGTCAGCGCGAGCGAGAGCCGCTGCCGGCACGCGAACAGGTGAACGGCTTCACGCTGCTGCGCATCCCCGTGCCACGGACGGGTCGCGCGCTCCTGGCGGGCGCACGCCGGCCCTGGAGGCTGCGACGCCGGCTCCTCGGCTCCTTCCGGGCCGCACTCGGCCGGCCACCGCGGGGCTGGCTCAAGGCCGTGGGGATGGTCGTCGCGTCGCCGGCGGTCGCGACTTGGGCCGCGTACCGAGCGGCCGACGTGTACCTCCTCGGCGACCGCGCACCGTCACCCGGCCGGGGTGGGCCGATCGACTGGCTGACCCGCTGGCAGCTCGACATCAAGGGCTGGGGCGAGCTCGCGGCGGCTGCGGCGCCCAGTTCCGATGTCTGGCACGGGCACGACTTCACAGGTCTTCCGGCTGCCTTCGCGGCACAGCGGCGGCACGGCGGCAAGGTGGTGTACGACAGCCACGAGATCTTCATGGAGACGACCCACATCTCGCGTATGCCAGCCTGGACCCGCTGGCGGCTCATCCGTGAGGAGCGTGACTGGACGCGGCGTGCCGACGCCCTGATCGCTGTCTCCGAAGGCTCGCGCGCCGAGCTTGCGAAACGATACGAGCCGCGACGGAGCCTCTGGGTGACCAACTGCCCCCCGCGCTGGGGCGGCAGCGACGGCCGCGACCGATTGCGCGAGGCGCTCGGGTTGCCATCCGAGACGCCGATCGTGCTCTACCACGGCGGGTTCATGGAAGGACGGGGCATCGAACAGCTCGCTGCGGCGATGCTGCAGCCGGAGATGGCCGGGGTGCACGCGGTCTACCTCGGATACGGCCAGCTGCGTCCTCGGATCGAGGCCTGGACCCGCGACCCGAGCTACGGCGGTCGCGTGCACCTGCTGGAGGCCGTGCCGATCGAGGAACTGTTGTCCTGGGTGACCACGGCGGATGTCGGTCTCTCGGTGTTCCAGCCGGAGACTCTCAATTACCGGCTGACCCTGAGCAACAAGCTGTTCGAGACGATCGCCGCTGGCGTGCCGGTGATCGCCTCCGACTTCGCGCAGAACCGGCACGTCCTCCTCGACGACGCGGAGGCGCCGCTGGGCGCTGTCATCGACCCCGACGATCCGGCGGCCCTGGCGCGCGAGGTGCGCGCCGTGATCGATCTGCCACCTGCCGAGCGCCGCGCTGCACGGGAACGCCGGATGCGGGCGGCGCGCGAGCGCTGGAACTGGGAATCGGAGTCGCAGAAGCTGCTTGACCTGTACGCGGACCTGACGGCACCCGGCCACTGACCGCGTCGCCCCGAGGCGGGTACGCTGGCACCATCCCTCACCCTCAGGAGGCACGGCCTTGCGCATGTCTCGCGCCAGCGCACCCATCATCGCCGGCCTGTCGGCCGGGCTCGCCGCGGCGGGTCTGACGGTGATCGCCGGGCTGGCCGGCCTCGCCGACCCGCGGCTGGCGGTTCCTGTCTTCGCGGTCGTGGCGCCGATCGTGGCAGCGGTCTGGGATGCCCGCCGGTTCGTGGGCAGGGTGGACATCCCGCGGCTCGAGCGGCGGATCGACGCGGTCGCCCGGAAGGTCGACCGTCAGGGCGGGCAGGCGATCGCGGTGGCCTCGCTTGCCGGCCGCCACGAGTACCCGCTTCGGTTCGGCAACGCCTGGGCGCTCTCGGGCGACACGGCCGTCGTCCTGGTGCAGGAGATGCTCCGGCTCCGCCCGCGGCTCGTGATGGAGGTCGGCTCAGGCGTCTCGACCGTGCTCGTGGCGAGCGAGCTGGAGCGCCTCGGCAGCGGCCGGATCGTCTCGTTCGAGCACGAGCCGGACTGGGTCCTGGACACGCAGCGGCACCTGGCGGCGGCCGGCTTGAGCGAAGTGGCGACGGTCACTGTCGCGCCGTTGAGCGTGCAGCAGGTCGACGGCCGCAGCTACCAGTGGTACACGCTGCCGGCCGACATGCCGGCGCCGGGCAGCGTCGACCTGCTGATCGTCGACGGGCCGCCCCAGTCGGTGGACGTCGCGGGCTCGCCCCGCTACCCTGCACTGCCGCTGCTGGAGCACCTCCTGTCCGAGCGGGCGGTGGTCTTCGTGGACGACGGCGACCGGCGGGGTGAGCAGCAGATGGTCGATGCGTGGCTCGCTACCCGCCCGGCCTGGACCAAGCGCACGGTGGACACCGTCAAGGGAACGATCATCCTGGAGCGGCGCGCCGGCGGACTCGGCCGCTGACCAAGCACCCGGGATCGGACGCTAGCGGCTGACCGAGCGGTACTTGCGCACTGCGAGCGGGACGAAGATCGCCAGGATCACCACGACCCAGATGAGCGTCAGGAGGATCGGCTGCTCGGCCGGGAAGCCCGTCGCGGCCGGGAGCCTGGGGTCGGCGGCCGTGGGGTTGCCCCAGAGGAGACGCGTCGCTGCCGTCAGCGTGCTGGTCGGGTTCCACTCGGCGACCGGCCGAAGGAAGTCCGGCAGCGTCTGCACCGGCACGAACACGTTCGAGATGAACGTGATCGGAAAGAGCACCGTGAAGCCGACCTGTTGCGCGACCTCGACCGTCGGCACCGACAGACCCAGCCACACGCCGACCCAGGCCATAGCGAAGGCGAAGAGCAGCAGCAGCGCCACACCGGCCAGGAACTCCACGATGCCGGTGTGGACTCCCCAGCCGACCGCCAGCCCGGACAGCATCAGGACGATCAGGATCCCGCCCTGGTAGACGACCTCCGCCATGGTTCGGCCCGTGAGGACGGCGGACCGCGCCATCGGCAGCGATCGGAAGCGGTCGATGATGCCCTGGCTCATGTCAGCGGCCATGCCGACCGACACGGTCGCCGAGGCGAAGATGATGGTCTGGGCGAAGATCCCGGGCATCAGGTACTCCCGGTAGTTGCCACCGGCGATCGGGATCGCCCCGCCGAAGACGAACGCGAACAGCAGCACGAACATGATCGACTGGAGCACGGCGAAGATCGCCAGCTCAGGGATGCGCGGGATTCGCTTCAGGTTGCGCCACATCAGGATGTAGCCATCGCGAAGGGCCTGCGCCAGTCCCCCGCCGGCATTGGGTCGGGATGCGGCCTGGGAGGTCATGCCGGCTTCTCCGACCTGGCGGCCGCGGCCGCATGGCTGACGGCCTCGGCATCCGGCTTCGGTCCGTCGGCGACATGGCCGGTCAGGCTCAGGAAGACATCGTCGAGCGTCGGGCGGTGAAGGCCGATATCGTCGATCTCGATCTCAGCCTCAGCCAGGTCGCGCATGAGCTGCATCAATCGGTTCGCGCCGCCGTTCGTGGCGATCGAGAGGCGGCGCGTGTGCTCCTCGCTGTGGACCTGCGGGTTCGTCGAGTCCTGCCTGGCGAGGATCTCCCCGGCTCGCGAGATGTCCTCCTTGCGGCGGACCACGACCTCGATCCGCTCGCCGCCGACCTGGGACTTCAGCTCATCCGAGGTGCCGCGCGCGATGATCTTGCCGCGGTCGACCACGGCGATCGTGTCGGCAAGCTCGTCCGCCTCCTCCAGATATTGCGTCGTCAGCAGCAGCGTGGCGCCGTCTCGGACGAGGCCACGGATCACCTCCCACATGCCGAGCCTGCTGCGAGGGTCGAGGCCGGTCGTCGGCTCATCCAGGAACATCAGCTTCGGCCGCCCGATCAGCGCGCTGCCCAGGTCCAGGCGCCGTCGCATACCGCCGGAGTACGTCTTGACGACCCGATCCGCGGCGTCGCTGAGGTCGAACTGTTCGAGCAGCTCGCCCGCTCGCTGCTTCGCGTCGGCGGACGACAACTGATAGAGCCGCCCGAACATCCAGAGGTTCTCGCGGCCGGTCAGGTTCTCGTCGACCGCCGCGTACTGGCCTGACAACCCGATCACCGAGCGGAGCTGCTGGGCCTGCCGGACCACGTCGAAGCCGGCGACCGTCGCACGCCCCGCGTCGGGCTTGAGCAGCGTCGCGAGGATGCGCACGGTCGTCGTCTTGCCGGCGCCATTCGGCCCCAGCAACCCGAGCACGGTGCCCTCGCCGACGGTCAGGTCGATGCCGTCGAGCGCGCGCACCTCGTTCTTTCGTGTCCGGTAGATCTTGACGAGGCCTTCGGCCGTGATGGCGTCCAATGGGCAGCTCTCCTCGAGGCACGGCGGGCAACGGCGAGCCTCGGTCGGTGGGTGTGAATGTTGGCGCGTCCCCCAGCGGGCCCCCGGAGTCGCGCGAGACACGATGATAGCCCGGTTCCCGTGCCAGCTCCCATGTCACGCCAGCCCGGGCTACCGGACGCACGACTGCGAAAGTATGGTGGTGCACTACTGCCAGACGTGTCCGGAGCCGACGCCGATGGAGCCACGCGATGGCACGGCAGTGTGCCCGACGTGCGGCCACACCGTCACGGCGACGAGGCAGCCGCTCTTCATCATCACCGGAGCGTCCGGTTCGGGAAAGACGGCGATCCTCTCGCCTCTCGCCAGGGAGCTCGGGCGTGACTGCCTCGTGTTCGACATCGACTGGCTCATCGACCCTTTCACCATCCAGGCTGCCGACCGGCCCCTGGACTGGGCGGCGATCCGGGCCGCGTGGCTCGCGATCGCCCACGCCGTGGCTCAGAACGGCCGGCCGACCGCCCTCCTGGGTCCACTCGCGCCCTTCCAGTTCGAGGGCATGCCGCCGAGTCGGTGGGTCCTCCGAATGCACTTCCTGCTGCTCGACTGCCAAGACGAGGTCCGGCGACAGCGGCTGGAAGCGCGACCGCCCTGGCGAGCGCGCGATTTCGCGGAACAGCTGGCATGGGCGTCGTGGTTGCGGGGGCACATCGACGACAACATCGATACGAACAGCACG
>JACDBP010000171.1 GCA_013694835.1 Chloroflexota bacterium | reverse complement strand
AGGTAGTCGCCGTAGGCAAAGCCGCCGGGCAGGATGACCGCGTCGGCGCCGTCCAGCGACGGCTGCTCGTGCCACAGCAGCGTCGCATCGGCGCCTGCCAGGCGCGCGCCGTGGAGCGCGTCACGGTCGCAGTTGGAGCCCGGGAAGACCACCACGGCGACCTTCACCCGACCCGCTCCACCTGCCACGCCTCGATCAGCGGGTTGGCGAACAGGGTCCCCGCCAGCCGGTCCACCACCACCCGCGCCGCGGCGTCGTCGTCCGCCTCCACCGTCAGCTCCACGCGTCGCCCGACGCGGACTGCAGTCACGCCGCGCACGCCGAGATGGGCCAGCGACCCCTCGACGGCGCGCCCCTGCGGGTCGAGGATGCCGTCCTTGGGCATCACGTCGACGGCGAAGCGGAAGGCGCTCACGCGGTGCCCGCCCCCGCCTCGGTGGGTAATCGGTCCGTCCGCAGGTAGGCATCGAACGTGGAGCCCGTCAGCCGCTCGAAGGCCTCGATGTAGCGGGCGCGGCTCCCCTCGACCACCTCCGCCGGGAGCTCAGGGCCCGGTGCGGTCTTGTCCCAATCGAGCGTCTCGAGCCAGTCGCGCAGGTACTGCTTGTCGAACGACGGCTGGGCGTTGCCCGGCTTCCAGGTGCGGGCGTCCCAGAAGCGAGAGGAGTCCGGGGTCAGCGCCTCGTCGATCAGCAGCAGCTCACCCGTCGACTCCATGACGCCGAACTCGAACTTCGTGTCGGCGAGGATCAGCCCTGCGCCGGTCGCACGCCCTGCCGCGAATCGGTAGAGCGCCAGGGCGATCGCGCGGCATCGCTCCGCCAGGTCGCCGCCCACGATCTCCACGAGCGTATCGAATCCGATGTTCTGGTCGTGGCCCGTCTCAGCCTTCGTCGCCGGGGTCAGGATCGGCTCGGGCAGCGAATCGCCCTCGCGAAGGCCCCCGGCCAGCGCGATGCCACATATCGCACCGGTGGCGAGGTACTCCTTCGTGCCGCTCCCGGCCAGGAAACCGCGGACCACGAACTCCGCGGGCAGCACGCGGGTCCGGCGGCAGACCATCACCCGGCCTCGCAGCTCCGCATCTGACGACGCCGTAGCCAGAACGTGGTTGCGGCAGATCCCGACGGCCGCGGTGAGCGCGAACCAGTGCCGGCTGAGGCCCGTGAGCACCCTGCCCTTGTCGGGGACGAGGGTCGGCAGCACCACGTCGAAGGCGCTGATCCGATCCGATGCGACCAGCAGCAGCCGCTCGTCGTCGAGCCTGTAGAGGTCGCGCACCTTGCCCGAGCGCAGATGGCGAGGCGCGGCGTCGAGCACGTCAACCACCGGCGATCGACGCCTCCGAGCTGGTGGGCTGGCGATCGAGGCGGTCGAGACGGGCGATGATCGCGCCGGCGTTCCGCAACAGGTGACCCTCGTCGAAGCAGGCGGCCAGCGCGTCGGGGCCTAGCACGGCGGTGACCTCCCCGTCCGCGTCGAGCACATCGCGGAAGGGACGCCGCTCGTCGGCCGCGCGGAGCGCATCGCGCTGGACGATCGCGTAGGCCGTCTCGCGGGTGAGCCCGCCCTCCTGGACCAGGGCCAGCAGGACGCGACTCGAGGCGTGGAGGCCGAGACCGCGTTCGATGTTCTCGCGCATCCGCTCGACCCGGATCACCAGCCCGTCCACCAGGCCGGTGAACCGCGTGAGCATGTGATCGAGCAGGATGGCGGCGTCCGGCAGCGCCACCCGCTCCACCGACGAGTGGCTGATGTCCCGCTCGTGCCACAGCGCCTGGTTCTCCATCGCAGCCTGGGCATAGCCGCGGAGCAGCCGCGCGAGGCCTGCAAGCTGCTCGCTGATGATCGGGTTGCGCTTGTGGGGCATCGCACTGGAACCCTTCTGGCCAGCGCGGAAAGGCTCCTGGACCTCGCCGATCTCCGTGTGCTGCAGGTTCCGGATCTCGGTCGCGAAGCGCTCGATGGAGCCCCCGGCGACGGCGATCGCCGCCAGGAACGCGGCATGGCGGTCGCGCTGCACGATCTGCGTGCTCGCCTCGTCCACGGCCAGTCCGAGCTCGCCGAGGACCTCTGCCTCCAGGTCCGGGTCCAGGTGGCTGTAGGTGCCCACCGGTCCGCTGAGCTTGCCCGTGGCGATGTCGGCAGTGGCCGTCAGGAGCCGCCGACGCGCGCGGTCGAGCTCCCACGCCCACGTCGCGAGCTTCAGGCCGAAGGTGGTCGGCTCCGCGTGCACGGAATGGGTCCGCCCCATCATCACCGTGTCGCGGTGCTCCTGCGCTCGTCGGACCGTCGCCGTGATGGCCACGTCAAGATCGCGGATGAGCAGCTCCCCGGCGGCCCGGCACTGGAGTGCCAGCCCGGTGTCCACGACGTCGCTGCTGGTCAGGCCGAGGTGGAGGTAGCGCCCATCCTCGCCGACGGTCTCCGCCAGCTGGCTGACGAACGCGATCACGTCATGGTCGGTGATCGCCTCCAGCTCGGCGATACGAGCCACATCCACGCGAACCGCCCGTTCGATGCGCGCGGCGGCGTCGGCCGGGACCATCCCGCGACGAGCCTGCGCTCGCAGGACGGCGAGCTCCACAGCGCGCATCGCCGCGAAGCGCGCCTCGTCGCTCCAGAGCCCGCCCATCTCGGCACGCGTGTAGCGCGGGATCATGCGAGCGCGTCCGCTCCGGCGGGCACGGGCGCCGGAGACGGCTCCGGTTCGTCGATCGCACCGAGGGCGCGGCCGATGTCGCGGCGGAGCTGCCGGCCCGGAAAGTGGATCATCTCCGCAGCGTCGTACGCGCGCTGCGCCGCCTGGGTCAGGGTCGGCGCCGTGGCCACGACCGTCAGCACGCGGCCGCCGGTGGTGACAAGGTGATCGTCCGGACCGAGGCCGGTGCCGGCATGGAACACCAGCGCGCCGCTCTCCCGGGCGGCCTCGATGCCATCGATCGGCGCACCGACCTCCGGCGTCGCCGGGTAGCCCGGCGCGGCGAGGACCACGCCGACGGACGCCTCGCTGCGCGTCGGGAGCAGGTGGCCGGCGATGCCGAGTGACCGTCGCGCGTCGGCGAGCCGGTCCGTCGCCGCCGCCAGCAGGAGCGCCCCGAGTGGGACATCGAGCAGCGGCAACAGGACTTGGGCCTCCGGGTCGCCGAAGCGGGCGTTGAACTCCAG
>JACDBP010000168.1 GCA_013694835.1 Chloroflexota bacterium | reverse complement strand
GGGATGAGCACACCCGCGCCGTCGCTGGAAGCGCCATCGGCGGCGAAGGCGCCACGGTGGCCGAGCGCAGCCAGGCCGGCAAGGGCGAGCGGCAGGACGCGCTCCCTCGACCGACCGCCGGCGTCCGCGACGAACCCCACGCCGCAGGCGTCGTGCTCGTAGCGCGGGTCGTACAGCGGGTACGCGCGGTCGCGGTCCTGGACCATCGTGGCCTCGTTGCGGTCGGGAAACGGACCCTACCGGTCGGACGGCCCGCTGGTCAGCAGCAGCACGGTGTCGCGCTGGTCGCGGTTGGGTGACGCTCTGGTCACGCCCGGCGGCACCCGATCGAACGACGGACAGACGGCTCCGCGCCGGCGAGCCCAGGGGTGAGCCTGCCCGCGCGGAATCGGATCACGCTGAGGACCCGGGGAGGATGAGCCCTCGGATCGCGTGGGTGGATCAGACCTGATAGGCGGCCTCGCCATGGACCGAGAGGTCCAGGCCCGCCTCCTCGTGCTCCGGCGTGACCCGGAGGCCGAGGACGAGGTCGACGACCTTGACGATGACGAAGGTAGCGGCGGCGCTGAAGGCGACGGTCGCACCGACCGCGATGAGCTGGGTGACGATCTGGCCGGGATTGCCGTCGATGGCGCCGCTGAAGCCGCCGATCGCCGCCACGGCGAGGACGCCCGTGGCGAGGGCCCCGAACGAGCCGCCGACGCCGTGGACCGCGAACACGTCCAGTGCATCGTCGACCTTGATCCGCGCCCGGAGGAGCGTCGCGCTGTAGCACAGCCCGCCGACCGCGAGGCCGATGAGCACCGCGCCGCCCGCCGTCACGAAGCCCGAGGCCGGCGTGATCGCGACGAGCCCGGCGACGGCGCCGCAGGCGGCCCCGACGACGGAGACCTTGCGCCGGTGGAGGTAGCTCGCGGCGACCCAGGTGAGCGTCGCCGCGCCGGCCGCGGTGTTGGTCACGAGCAGAGCATTGGCGGCCTGGCCGGTGGCGGCAAGCGCCGAGCCGGCGTTGAAGCCGAACCAGCCGAACCACAGCAGGCCGGCACCGAGGACCGTCATCGGCACGTCGTGCGGTTCCATTCGATCGCCGTTCGTATGGCGCTTACCGATCATCAGGGCCACCACGAGTGCCGAGACGCCCGAACTGATGTGGACGACCGTGCCACCGGCGAAGTCGAGCGCGCCCATCGTGCGCAGCCAGCCGCCCGGTGCCCAGACCCAGTGGGCGAGCGGCGAGTAGACCAGCGTCGACCACAGGATGGTGAAGACGACGAAGGCTCCGAAGCGCTTGCGCTCGGCGAAAGCACCCGTGATGAGCGCCGGGGTGATCGCCGCGAACATCAGCTGGAACGACGCGAACAACACGTGGGGGATCGTCCCGGCGTAGCGGGTGTCCGGCGTCAGGCCCACGTTCGAGAAGCCCAGGAAGTCGAGGCCGCCGATGATGCCCAAGCCGTTGACATCAGGCCCGAACGCGAGGCTGTAGCCCCAGAGCACCCAGACCACGCTCACGATGGCCAGGCCGAAGAAGCTGTGCATGATCGTCGACAACACGTTCTTGCGGCGCACGAGCCCGCCATAGAACAGGGCAAGGCCCGGCAGCATGACCATCACCAGCGCGGTCGACATCAGCAGCCATGCCGTGTCGCCGGAGTTGATGGTCGGTTCCTCGGCCGCAGCCACCGTCGCGCTGGGCACTGCCAGCGCGACGAGCGCGGGGAGCAGCCATCGGATCCTTCGCATGTGGTTCTCCTCCCACGCATGGGACACCGGCGCGCCAGTGCCGAGCGGAACCGCTCCAGTGGAGGCTAGGAGCGGCGCCAGTTCAGGTCAGCACCGCGGAGGTGCCGATTTGGGTCGCACCCGGGTTGTCACTCGGTTGCGTGGCGGTTCCGTGGGCGGGCCTCAGCGCTGGCGGGGGCGTCAGCGCAGGGAGATGAGGCCGGCGTCGGTAGGCTCGAAGCCGCAGGCGTCCAGGTAGAACGCGCGGAGGTGTGGGTCGAAGTCGACGTGCAGCCATTCGCAGCCCGCGTCCCGAGCACCGTTCGTGGCGAGCGCCAGCAGCTGCTTGCCGATGCCGCGGCGGCGGGCGCGGACCGCGACGAGAGCATCGAGGACGAAGGCGTGCGAGCCGCCGTCCCAGGCGACGTTCACGAACCCCGCGAGACCGCCGGGGTCCCGGGCCGTGACCCAGCCGAGGCTGTGGCGCTCGACCTGGCCGGTCCACGAGTCGTCGAGGAGGCGATGGTCGAAACCCTCGGCGTGGAGGGTGTTCAGCTCCGCGTCGTCGAACGGGCCCCGCCATGCGTACTCGATGTCCCCGCCGCCGGCGGCGGGCGTCACCGCTCGGTCAGCGCCAGCCTGCCGGCGAGCACGATGAACGCACCTCCGAATGCGCGGCGCATCCAGGTCAGCACCCGAGGACGGGAGATGACGTGGTTCCGTACGGCGGCGGCGAAGACGCCGTAGACGACGAATACGCCGAGCGTGACCAGCATGAAGATGGCACTCAGCTCCAGCATGCGCAGGGAGGCGTTCGCCTCCGTGGCGCTCACGAACTGCGGCAGGAACGCGAAGAAGAAGATCGTCAGCTTCGGGTTGAGGATGTTGATCAGGATGCCGACCGTGATCACCTTGCTCACGGAGAGCGGTGCCGACTCGTCCACGGTGAGCGCGCCGTCGTCGCGCAGGGTGCTCCAGGCCATCCAGAGCAGATAGGCGACCCCGAAGTACTTCAGGATGTCGAACGCCAGCGCGCTCGTGTGCAGCAGCGCCGCCAGGCCCATGGTCGCCGCCAACATGTGCGGGACGATGCCGAGCGTGCAGCCGACCGCCGCGACGAGGCTGGCGCGGGCGCCGCGCGAGAGGCCGGCTGTCAGCGTGTAG
>JACDBP010000364.1 GCA_013694835.1 Chloroflexota bacterium | reverse complement strand
GTTCTTCCCCGACGACGAGCTCCTGCGCGCCGACATCCGCACCGACCCAGCGGGCGGAACCGTGAGCGAAGGCGTGCGCCTGGAGCTCGTATTCGCGGACTCGCGCATCGATGGAGCCGGCTGTACTGTCCTCGCAGGTGCCGTGGTCGACCTGTGGCAGTGCGATGCGCTCGGCATCTACTCGGGCGTCAGCGGTGCGGGCTCCAACGTCGGCCACCACGACCGCGCGGTTCCTCCGCGGTCAGCAGGTCACCGACACGAACGGGCTGGCGCAGTTCACGACCATCGTCCCGGGCTGGTACCAGGGCCGCGCGGTGCACGTTCATTTTAAGGTCCGGGCGGACGAGGCCGCTTCAGGAACGCTCGAGTTCACCTCGCAGCTGTTCTTCGAGGACACGCTCGTCGATGAAGTGCACGCAAGGACGCCGTACGCCGCCAAAGGACAGCGAACGATCCGGAACGCCGACGATGGCATCTTTCGCGACGGCGGAGACGTGCTGCTGCTGGATCTGATCGGCGATGCCGGTTCCGGCTACTCGGCCTCGTTCGACATCGGTCTCCGACCCGCTTGACCAACACCGACTCCCACAGAAGGATGCCCACCGAGATGACGCCTGCCTCCCCGGTCCAACACTCCCCGGGACCGCGCTCCGCTCGCCCCTCGCTGGTCAGGCTGTTGGTCATCGCCGTGTTGATCGTGGCGGCGGTGGGCGTGGCATTCGGCACCTGGTACTTCTTCCTCCGCACGCCGCCGGCCCCGGTCAGCCTCGGCAGTACTCCGACGATCTCACCATCGGCAGCCGTCGGAGCGTCCAGCCAGCAGGTGCCGTCCGGCACGGCCGTCACCGGCAGTCCGTCAGCGGGGGCCGGTGCTCTCGATGGCAGCTGGTCGGTCGACCCCTCGGTCGGCTCGTTCTCCGATTTCTCCAGCTCCTTCGTTGGCTACCGTGTCAAGGAGACGCTCGGCGACGTCGGCCTCAATACCGCGGTGGGTCGAACCCCGGACGTCACCGGGACGCTCACCGTGGCCGGGGCGAGCGTCGTCGCGGTCGAGATGACCGCCGACCTGACCAACCTCCAGAGTGACGACGGCCGGCGCGATGGCCAGCTCCGACGCCAGGGGATCGAGACGCAGCAGTTCCCCACCGCCACGTTCAGGCTCACCTCACCGATCAGCCTCGCCGCCCTGCCTGCCGATGGCCAGGCCTTCACCGCCACGGCAGTCGGCGACTTCACGCTCCACGGCGTGACGAAGAGCGTCGAGATCCCCGTCGAGGCGCGGCGGTCAGGGGAGGTCGTGACCATCGTGGGCTCGTTGCCGATCCTCTTCGCCGACTATCAGATCGACAAGCCGCGATCGCCGGCCGTGGTCTCGATCGAAGACAACGGCATCATGGAGTTCCAGCTCCACTTCACCAGGGACTGACCGAGCCCCGGTGGTAGTCCCTGCCATCGCTCGCTGAGTCCCTCGCCGGACTCATCGAGTAGCCTCATGGCGATGCGTTACGGCGTGATCATCACGGGCGGCGACCCGCACACGGCCGCCGGTCTTGCCGGCGACGCCGAGGCGGCCGGATGGGACGGCGTCTTCTCCTGGGACGGCATCGCCCTCGGCGACATGGATACCTACGATCCGTGGGTCGTCCTGGCAGCGATGGCGATGCGGACGGAACGGATCCGCC
Source organism: Chloroflexota bacterium (assembly GCA_013694835.1). Classification (GTDB taxonomy): domain Bacteria; phylum Chloroflexota; class Limnocylindria; order Limnocylindrales; family CSP1-4; genus JACDBP01. The sequence goes on along the minus strand of JACDBP010000364.1, from coordinate 6,926 downwards.
TCGGCGCGATGGTCTTCGCGGCCACCCGCCGGCGGCCCTGGAAGCTGGCACGCGAGGCGATCACACTCGATCATCTCTCGAACGGTCGCTTGATCATGCCGGTCGGGCTGGGCGCCACCGACGATGGGGCCTTTGGGAACGTGGGCGAGCCGACGGACCTGCGGACCCGCGCGGAGCTGCTGGACGAGACGCTAGCCATCCTCGATGGGCTCTGGAGCGGTGAGCCCTTCAGGTTCGAGGGCAAGCACTATCGGTTCGGCCCGATGACCTTCCGCCCCAGGCCCGTCCAGCGGCCTCGTATCCCGATCTGGGTCGTGGGCAGCTGGCCGAGCGCCAGATCGATGGCACGAGCGGCGGACTGGGACGGGGTGGTGCCGCAGGTCCGGGGGCCGGCCGGAGACGGCCTCGCAACGGCACCCGAGCACGTACGGGAGATCCTCGCCTTTGCCACCGAACGTCGGATGGCCGCCGGCCGCGCCGACCCATGGGATCTCGTGGCGGAGGGTACGACCCCGGCCGACGACCCGGTCGCGGCTGCCCGCAGGGTTCGCCCGCTGGCCGACGCCGGCGCCACCTGGTGGATCGAGTCGGACTGGGACGCGGATCTCGACGCACTGCGACGCCGCATCGTGGCGGGACCGCCCCTTGGTGCTCGCGACGGCGAGCCTCGCTAGTGAGGCTCGGACTCGGCCTCCACCTGCTCGCGGAAACGCGCGACGAGCGGCGTTTCGACGTACGGCCGCCCATCCTCGCTCGGACCGAAGTCCCAGAGGCCCATGTCAGCCCGGTACGCATGGATCGGCCGGCGGCCGGGTCGATAGTCCCATCCGATGTGCGGCAGCGCTGGGAACCAGGTGTAGCCCGCCATCGCGAACCCTTCGCCACGAAGGCGTCGAACCATCGCGATGGAAGCGTCCAGCCATGCCGCACGGCGTTCGACCGACCCCACGTCGCTCGTCTCCGTGACCATCACCGGGACCTCGTAGCGGCGGTACCAGGAGCGGATGACGGCCTCGAGGTGGGACGCTTCGGCGTAGACACGCCGGCGTCGCGCCTCGCCTGTGGCGTCGCGCTGGCTGACCGCATAGCGGCCAAGACTCCAGCCGGGATAGAAGTTGACGCCCATGACGTCGATCGAGCCCGGGTGCTCCGCGAGCCAGGCCAGGTCCTCGTCGCGGGCGCCCTGGGCGACGAGCCAAGCCGCTGACGGGTGGTCGCGCGTCACGCGCCCCAGCAGCAGGTCGGTCGGCAGGAACTGCCGCTCGAGCGTCATCGCGACCGCCGCCTCACCACCAGGACCGGCGAGCGCATGCTCGGTCGCCTCGACCATCACGATGCGCGCCTCGGCGTCGACCGATCGGATCGCAGCGGTGGTGAGCGCCATGCCGCGCGCGATCGCCATCAGGACGGCCACGAACCCGGACCAACCGCGGCCGTATGGTGGCCAGAGACCGAGCCGACCGCACCACGTCGCGTGCACGTTCGGCTCGTTGAGGGGCGTCCAGTCGCGGACCATGCCAGCGTATCGCTGCGCGACCGCGGCGGCGTACTCGGCGACGCGCTGGGGGTAGTCGGGATGGAGGACCTCGCCGGTCAGCCAGGTCGGGCAGCCGTAGTGCACCAGGTCCAGGATCGGGGCGATGCCGAGGCCGTCCGCAAGATACGGGATCACCTTGTCAGTCCAGGACCAGTCGAAACGGCCGGGCGCGGGATTGACCCGATGCCAGGGGATGCCGTACCGGACGGCGTCGACATCGAGCGTCGCCACCAGATCCAGGTCGGCGCGCCAGTGCTCGTAGTGCCCGACGAGCTCGTATTCGTCCAGCGTCCGACCGGTGCGGGGATGCGGCTGCGGGATGAAGGTGTCCTCGATGCCGACGGCCCACCGAAACGCCGGCCCGTGCGGGCGCGGAGTGGCGCCGGTCAGAAACGTCGAGATCAGGCTCATCTCGTCCAGCGTACGATTGGTAGAGAACGGCGGTGGGCAACTCCGGCGCCGCACCGTGGAGAGTCGCCTTGTCAGGGCAGACTGCCGCCCACGGGCAGATCCTGTGACCATGCGGTCACCCTGTGTCGCGAGTACATATCGGCACGACTGGTAGAACGGGAGCGCACTCGTGACGCAGAAGCGCGCAGTCTTCGACTTCGAGGTCGACTTCGCCAACGGCGGCGGCCTGCAGGGCCAGGACTTCCGCCTGGACATCGAGGGCGACGACGTCGATGACGCAACGCTTGCCCGGTTCATCGTCGCGGACCTGCGACTGCTGATGGTCGGCGCGGTGCGGATCGTGAACCGGCGCATCATCGACGAGCCTCACAAGGGGCGACCAGCGGTGACCGGGGCCGGCACCGGAGAACTCATCGACCTGAGTCACTCGATCAGTGACGGGATGGTCACCTATCCCGGCCTGCCAGCCCCGACGATCGGTTCCCACCTCACCCGCGAGGCATCCCGCGAGCGGTACTCGGCGGGCACCGAGTTCTTCATCGGCACGATCTCGATGGTCGCCAATACCGGCACGTACCTGGACGCCCCATTCCACCGGTATCCGGATGGCGCGGACCTGGCAGGCCTCCCGGCCGCTTCGTGCGCCGGACTCGAGGGCGTCGTCGTCCGCCACAGCGAGGGCCGTGCCATCGATGCCGACGCCCTCGCCGACGTCGAGACCTGGGGCCGCGCCGTGCTCTTCCACACTGGCTGGGACCGGAACTTCGGCACCCCGGCCTACGGCGTGGATGCACCCTTCCTGACCGACGCCGCGGCACGACGGCTGGTCGACGGCGGAGCGGCCCTCGTCGGCATCGACAGCGTCAACGTCGACGACATCACGGCCGGGGATCGACCGGCGCATTCACGGTTGCTCGCCGCCGGCACCCCGATCCTGGAGCATCTCACGGGCCTCGAACAGCTCCCTGACCGGGGCTTCGAGCTCACTGCCCTCGCGCCAAGGATCGTCGGCCTCGGTACGTTCCCGGTACGCGCCGTCGCGAGGATCACCGGCGGCGGGTGATGAGGGTCGGCATACCCTTGCCACAGGGCTACTTCGGCGAGTTCGCCGGCTGGGATCGGCGGCAGGCGTGGCGGCGGACGGCCGAGGTAGCCCGCGCGGCGGATCGACTCGGCTACGACAGTGCCTGGCTCTACGACCACGTCCACACCGCTCCCGAACCGACCGACGAGCTGACCTGGGAATCGACCACCGGGCTGGCCGTCCTTGCCGCGCAGACCGATCGGATCCGGCTCGGGCAGTTGGTGCTGTACAGCGGCTTCCGCGGCGCCGCCCACGTGAGGTCGATGGTCGCCACCATGGATGCCCTTTCGGGCGGTCGGGTCGAGGTCGGCATGGGTGCGGGCTGGAAGGAGGAGGAGGCTCTCGCCTACGGCTATCCGTTCCCGGAGGCGCCGGCTCGCCTTGCGGTCCTGCGTCAGCAGCTGGAGGTGCTGCGGGCCAGCCTTCGCCCGGGCATCCCGATCGTCGTGGGTGGTAACGGCCCGAGGGTCACGTTCCGGCTTGCCGCCCGTTACGCCGATGAGCTCGACCTGAACCTGCTGACCGTGGAGCAGGTCGCGGCAGCACTCCCACTCGTCCGTGCGCGCTGCGAGGAGATCGGGCGCGAACCGTCCACGTTGCGTGTCTCGGTCCAGCTTCGGGGTGGGCTGATCGGGGGGCCTGGCGAGCATCGCACGCAGCTGCTCGCCGCGTATCGCGAGCTGGGGCTGGCGCGGGTGATCGTCGCGATCCAGCGGGAGTGCGTGGCGACTGACGAAGTGCTCGAATCGCTGGCGGAGGACGCCCGGGCGAGCGGCGCGGAACTGCTGCCGGCGTTGTCTCAGACCTAGGCTCGCTGCGTCGGGAGTCGTGCGGGACGATCCGGTCCGTGCAGGCGAACCGGCCCGAAGCTCCCGTATGCTCGACAGATGTCAGAGGTCGCCGCATCCGTACCCGGTCATCCCCGCCGGCCACTCAAGGTCGGCATCCAGCTGCCAGAGGTGGAGCGGGTCGTTCGCTGGCCGGAGCTGCGAGAGATGGCCATGCGGGCGGAGGCGATCGGCTTCGACTCGATCTGGGTGGGCGACCACCTGCTGTACCGCGATTCGGAGGGTGTCACTGAAGGCCCGTGGGAGGCGTGGTCCCTGCTGGCCGCGCTGGCCGCCGTCACCGAACGCGTCGAGATCGGGCCGCTCGTCGCGGCCACCGGCTTCCACAGTCCGGCGATGCTCGCCAAGAAGGCCAACACCGTGGACGAGATCAGCGGAGGCCGGCTGATCCTGGGCCTCGGCTCGGGCTGGAACGAGCCCGACTACACGGCCTTCGGATTTCCGTTCACGGAGCGGGTGTCGCGCTTCGAGGAGGCGTTCACCGTCATCCGGACCCTCCTTCGTGACGGCGCGATCGACCTGGACGGACGCTTCTACACGATCCGCGACTCGGAGCTTCTGCCGCACGGGCCGCGGGCGGGCGGGCCGCCGTTGATGATCGGCTCGATGGGGGAGCGGATGTTGCGCATCACGCTGCCGTACGTAGAGCTCTGGAACGCGTGGTTCGACTGGTTCGAGAACGATCCCTCGAAGCTGCCACCCCTGCTCGCGCGCATCGATGCCGCGTGCGAGGCCGTGGGACGCGATCCGGCCACGCTCGGCAGGACCGTCGCCGTGCTCGTCCGCTGTGCAGGCGGCCGCGGCCGACGGCGTGGCGGAGGGGACGTCGTGGCGCCACTCACCGGGGAGCCCGAGGCGATCGCCGACGGCCTGCGGGCGTATGCGGACCACGGTGTCTCCCACCTCCAACTGGTGCTCGACCCGATCACGCGCGAGGCCATCCAAGAGCTGGCACCTGTGCTCGACCTCCTTGACCGAGGCTGAGGGGAGTCCGGGCTCAGCCTCCGAGGGGCGTCGCCGCAGCTGCGGAGAGGTCGCTTGGGTCGTCTCGATGGGCCCGGGCGCCGCGACTCTCAGCGCCGGTCTTCCGGGTGTTGCGCGGAAGCCACACCAAGTGCCAGCATGGCCCTTCTGGGTGTCCCCCTCCGGTACTATTGGCTAACGGAGGACGCCGTGGGTTTCGTCGCGACGTTGGCACCGGGTGTCCGAGGGTACGGTCAAAGCCTTCGTCGACGTACATATCAGAACCTGTCCGGCATCGGGGGCCTGGTCGCCGACAGGCGCTGCGTCGCCGGGGCTTCCGACCCGGTTGGCACCCCGAAGGGAGCTCGGCAACGGTCCCGTCATTGCGTGCGCGTGAAACAGCAGCTCGCGAAGGTGAGCGGGTCGGAGCACCCCGCCTGACCGAGTCGCTGTCCGACGGACTGGGACCGCGTGCGCGCGTCTACGACCGGATCGTGCGGATCGTCAGTTCCGTCGTGATCGCCGCCATCGTGATCTCGATCGTAGTGGGCAACCTCTGGCCCGACACCAACGCAGCGATCTTCGTCGTGCTTGGCGCGATGATGCTCTTCCTGGTGTTGGTCCAGGACGTCATCCCTCCAACGCTGCTGGGCCGACGCCGCTTCGTCCTCGAGGGGGTCGTCGGCGTCGTCTTCGTGACGGCACTGGTGGTGTTGACCGGCGGGTCCATGAGCCCCTTCTTCTTCGGCTACTTCCTGATCGTGGCCGGGACGGCGCTCTGGATCCGGGGCCGGACCCTCACCGCGCTGGTCGGCTTCACGGCGCTGATGTACCTCGCCGGGCTCATCGTCGGGCCGCTCGCGCTCGGCGGCGAGAACATCGCCCCGTTGCCGTCGGTCGCCTTCAACCTCCTGGCGCTCGGGCTCATGGCGTTCCTCGCGCACGTCGCAGGGCGCGAACAACGCCGCATCAGCGAGCGGGCGCTGAAGCTGTCGCGCTACGACGACCTTACCCAGCTCCTGTTCCGCGCGTATTTCCTCGAGCTGATGGACCGGGAGATACGGCGCGCGGTGCGGACCGGTCGCGGCTTCTGTCTGCTGATGCTGGACCTCGACGACCTGAAGCCGATCAACGACACGTTCGGACATCCCTTCGGCGACAGGATGCTGCGGGCAGTCGCCGACATCGTCCGACGCGAGATCAGGGCGAGCGACGCAGCCGCCCGATACGGCGGTGACGAGTTCATCATCTTGCTTCCAGAGACCGAGACTTCTGGAGCCCTCGTGCTGGCCGAGAAGCTGCGCGCTGACATCGGCCACATCGGCTTCAGGGTGGCCGACCGCAATCTCGGCATCTCCGTCTCGATCGGCCTTGCGAGCTTCCCGTCCGACGGCAACACGATCGACGAGCTGATCCAAGTCGTGGACCAGGCGATGTACGAGGCGAAACACCGTGGAAAGAACCGTATCGCCTACCGAGACCTTACGGCCGGCGAGGACGGCAGCTCCGGGGCTGGTGGGAGGGCCGCCGAGGCGGCGCCCGCGCTGCGCAGCGTCGGCGGCGATACGGACAGCGACGGTCGCGCCGTGGCATGGATGCACGCCCCGGGACCAGGGACATCGCCCGGCGCCCCTGGCATGGCCGGTTCGACCCCGCAGGCAGGAGTTCGAGGGTCTGCGACCTGGTCGCCCGATGACCGAGCGACGGATCCCATCGGTCCCTTGTCTGGCGGGACACGACCCGCGGACGTGGGGTTCGGAGAGCCGAGCGGTGACGGTCTGAGCGCGACGCCCCCGCGGGTGGTGCCCCGGAGTCCACGGCCGGGTGTGCCGCTCTTCGGCCCAGGCGGCTCGCCGGGTCAACCCATGCCGGACGTTCCCCGACGGACGGAAGCCCAGGATCGTCGCCCGGGCACGCGCCACGTTCCGCCCGAGCTTCGCGTCTTCCAGGCCCGGACGCAACCCGATGGGCTGCCTAGCATTCCTCCCCAGGCCGGGCCTACCAATGGGCCGCAGTCTCCAGGGCCGTCGGGTCCTCGGCCGCGACCTGGCCCGCAGCCAGCCGACAGGTCGCCGTAAGGGCC
>JACDBP010000143.1 GCA_013694835.1 Chloroflexota bacterium | reverse complement strand
GGCGCGCACCGCTAGCAGCGTCTTCTCGCCGATGCCGCGAGCCGGGAGATTGAGGACCCGCTCGAACGCCGCGACATCGTGGTCGTTGCGCAGGATGCGCAGGTACGCCAGCGCGTCCTTGACCTCGCGTCGCTGGTAGAAGCGCGTCCCGCCGACCAGCTGGTAACGCAGGCCGTAGCGCAGGAACGCCTCCTCGATGGCACGGCTCTGGGCATTGGTGCGGTACATGATCGCGATATCGCGCAGGCGGTATTCGCGGTCGTCGCCCTCGTCGGCTCGCCGCGCCAACATCGAGCCACCGGCACCGCGCCCACCCACGAGTGCCTCCACCTGCCGGGTGATCCACTCGGCTTCCTCGTCCTCGCGGTCGGCCTCGAAGCGCTCGATGAGCACGCCGCGCGGGTTCTCGGTCCAGAGCTTCTTGTCCTTGCGACTCTCGTTGCGCGAGACCACCGCATGGGCCGCATCGAGGATCAGCTGGGTGGAGCGGTAGTTCTGCTCGAGCTTGACAACGGTCGCATCCGGGTAGTCCCGCTCGAAATCGAGGATGTTGCTGATGTCCGCGCCGCGCCACGAGTAGATGCTCTGATCGTCGTCACCGACGACGGCGAGGTTGCGATGCCGCGCGGCCAGGTGGCGCACGAAGAGATACTGGGCGCGGTTCGTGTCCTGGTACTCGTCGACATGGAGATAGCGCCAGCGCTCCTGGTAGTGGGTCAGCACCCCGGGCGCCTCGGCGAACAGCCGGACGGCCTCGAGCAGCAGGTCATCGAAGTCGAGCGCTGCGGCGTCGCGAAGGCGCTGGGCGTAGCGCGCGTATGCCCGGGCCGCGATCTGCTCGTGGTAGGTGTGGACCTGGGCCGCTGCCTCGTCGGGCGTGATCATCTCGTTCTTCCAGCGGCCGATCGCGCCCAGCATCGCCGAGGGTCGGAGCTCGCCGGTGCCGGCCACCTCCAGATCGCGCAGGACCTGCTTCATGAGGTTCGTCTGGTCGTCCGTGTCGTAGATCGTGAAGCGCGGGTCGATGCCGATCGCCGCGCCGTCGCGTCGCAGGACCCGGGCACACAGCGAATGGAAGGTGCCCATGGCGACCTCCCGCCCACCCTCGCCGACGAGGGCCAGGATCCGCGCCCGCATCTCCGCTGCGGCCTTGTTGGTGAACGTAACCGCCAGGATCTGCCACGGCCGGACGCCCCTGACGCCGACGAGGTAGGCGACGCGATGGGCCAGGACCCGGGTCTTGCCCGAGCCCGCGCCGGCCAGGATCAGCAGCGGCCCCTCGGTCGTCGTGACGGCCCGCGCCTGCTCCGGGTTCATCCGCGCGACGATCGTCTCCGCCAGTCCCGGGGCGCCGACCGGGGCAGCCCTGGGCACCGGGAGTGCGCGGACCGCGACGTCAGGGCCGGCCGTTGCGGCAACGGTGCTGAACCACGCGGCGTCGTCGCCCGGATCGGGTGCTCCCGGGTCCGGCGTCTCGGCGGTCGTGGCCGTCGTTCGACCGCGACCGCTCTTGGCCCGTCGAGTGGCACGCGAGCGTGGGTCCCCGGTGAGTTCCTCGTCCGCGAGGTCCTCCGGCGGCGCCTCGCCGGGAACGTCGGCAGGGGCGTCGAGCGGCCAATCGAAGCCGTCCTGTAAGGGGTCCGTCACCGGCCGATTCTAGTCGGCGCCGACCGCATGGCCGGAGGGACCTGCGCCGTCTCCGACCGCGTCCGGCCCGGGACGGTCAGCTACCGGTCAAGGCGTCAGCTTGAGGCTCTCCGTCAGGTATCGCTGGATGTCGCTGCGGCTCTCCTTCGCGGCCGTCGTGAGGATGTACAGACGGCGGCCGTCGAGGATGATGCGGCTGAGCGCACGGCCCTTGGAGCTCTGGACCTCCGCGTCCATGGCCGGGCGCCCGGCGACGGTCGTCGACGACGACGAGACGACCGTGCCCTGGGTACCCTGGGCAGCTCCCTGGACGGCGCCTGTCAGGACGTCCTGGGGCGCGCCGAGCTCCAGGCCCGGCGGGTAGTCGGTGTGGGCCACCCCGACGGCGACGTCTCCGTAGTTCGCCGTGAAGGTGACGACCTCCAGCGAGACGTTCCCAGCCGGCGCCTGCTGGGTCGTCCGTTCCGGTGTGTTGGGCATGGCGACCGTGAAACGGCCGCCGGGATCCGCGAAGGTCGTCCACTTGTCCGTGGACGGCATAGAGTCTGACCCGCGCAGGAAGGCGAAGGCGAGGGCAACGACGATGGCCGCCGCCGCCCCGACGGCGATCTGGCCCCAGCGTCGCCTGGGCCGTTCCGGTTGCGCCGGCACGCCGTAGCTCACCGGCGTCGTGGGCTGCGGCCCCTGCGGCGGGACCGGCGGTGCCGTGCCCGTCGGCGGCGGAACGTAGGGTCCGCTGGTATCCGGCGACCCCGGCAGGGGTCGGAACGGATCTCCGCTCGGGGTCGGGTCGGTCGGTGGCTGGGCGCTCATGAATCTCCTGCTCTTCGTGCCACTGGG
>JACDBP010000129.1 GCA_013694835.1 Chloroflexota bacterium | reverse complement strand
TCGTGAAGGCGTTCAACACCCCTCTTTGCCGCGAAGCAAGCCGACCCCGTTGCCGACGGCATGCAGCTCGACGGCCTCGTCGCTGGCGACGACGCGGCAGCGAAGCAGGTCGTACTCAGGCTGGTCCGCGAGTCGGGTCTTCGGCCCATCGATGCCGGTCCGCTCGCTCGCGCGAAGGAGCTGGAGGCGCTGGCCTGGCTGAACATGGCCCTCCAGCCCCTGCTGGGCAACACGTGGGCGACCGGCTGGAGGCTGCTGGGCGTCCCCTCCGGTCTGCTCGACGAGCGGCAGCCGCTAGAGGCGGCAGCAGGCGGCACGACCGCGTGAGCGAGGCGATCCACGTCGCGAGGCTGAACCACGCGGTGCTGTTCGTACGCGACCTGGAGGTCGCGATCGAGTTCTACCAGCGGGTCTTCGGCTTCGAGCTCGTCGCCCGCGAGGCGCGCGGCCGGATGGGTTTCCTCCGCGCGGCGGGCGGTGACAACCACCACGACCTGGGGCTCATGGAGGTCGGCGCGGATGCGCTGCGGCCACCACGTGGCGCCACCGGCCTCTATCACCTGGCGTGGGAGGTGCCGACCATCGACGATCTCGCCGTCGCCGCCGAAACGCTGTCGGTGGCAGGCGCGCTGTCCGGGGCCTCCGACCACGGCGCGACCAAGTCGCTCTATGGCCGGGATCCCGACGGCAACGAGTTCGAGATCATGTGGCTGGTGCCGCGCGAGCTGTGGGGCGAGCACGAGTCGAAGGCCATCATCGCCCCACTCGACCTGGCTGCCGAGGTCCGACGCTTCGGCGCTGCGGCCATCCGTCAGGACTGACCGGCCGACCCGCCGCGCTGCCGCGGTCGCGGTGACGGCGCGTACCCGATAGCATCCCCCTTCGTGAGCAGCCTGACCGACGAACAGCGCGCGCTTCGTGACGCGGTCCGGGAGCTGGCCGACGACCGCATCGCGCCGCGGGCCGCCCAGATCGATGGTGACGCCGAGTTCCCGTGGGACGTGGTCGAGCTGCTCGCCCAGCACGACGTGCTCGCGCTGCCGTTCCCGGAGGCGTACGGCGGGCTCGGTGGTGACCTGCTGCCGGTGTGCCTGGCGATCGAGCAGATCAGCCGCGTGTGTGCCACGAGCGGGCTCATCCTGGCCGTCCAGGAGCTCGGATCGCTGCCGATCCTCGTCGCCGGCACCCACGAACAGAAGACGCGCTGGCTGCCGGAGCTGGCGAGCGGCAAGGCGCTCGCAGCGTTCGCGCTGACCGAGGCGGGCGCGGGTTCGGACGCTTCAGCCATCAGGACGCGCGCCGACCGCGCCGGCCAGGGCGACGAGGCCGACTGGCGCATCAGCGGATCCAAGCGGTTCATCAGCCACGGCAACATCGCGAAGTACGTGGCGGTCTTCGCCCAGACCGATGCCGACTCGGAAGCGATCCGGCAGCACCGGCACCTGACCTGCTTCATCGTGGAGCAGGGATCCCAGGGGTTCGCGACCGCCCGCCTGGAGCACAAGATGGGCATCCGCGGGTCGCCCACCGCCGAGCTGACGTTCGACGACGTCCACATCCCGGACGCCGACCGGGTCGGCGATGTCGGTGAGGGCTGGTCGATCGCGATGCGAACCTTCAACAAGAGCCGGCCGGGCATCGCTGCCCAGGCCGTGGGCATCGCGCAGGGCGCGCTGGAGGTCGCCGGCCGCTACGCCGCCGAACGCGTCCAGTTCGGCAAGCCGGTCGGCGAGCTGCAGATGGTGTCGGCGATGCTCGCCGACATGGCGACGCAGGTGGAGGCGGCGCGCCAGCTGCTCTACGCAGCCTGCCTTGAGATCGATTCGGGGTCGCGGCAGGCCGCCCGTTGGTCGGCGATGTGTAAGCTGTTCGCCGGCGACGTGGCGATGGCCGTGACGACGGATGCCGTGCAGGTGCTCGGGGGATATGGGTACATCACGGAGTACCCCGTGGAGCGCATGATGCGCGACGCGAAGATCACCCAGCTGTACGAAGGCACCCAGCAGATCCAGCGGCTGATCGTCGCCAGGGATGTGCTCGCCCAAGGGGGGTAACGTGGTCCTGGTGTACGCCGCGCCGACTGGGGGAAGCGGACAGGTCGGCTGGGGTCGACGCCGCCGTCACGGGTCTCTGGACCGGGCGTCACACCGGCCCCGAACCGAGGAGAGCGCGTGCACATCGTCGTCCTGCTGAAAGCCGTGCCGGTCGTCGGTAACGAGCGACTGGACGCCGCCCACCGCACGCAGCGCGGGTCGGGTCTCGAATCAAACGGCAACGACGAATATGTGTTGGAAGCGGCCCTCAAGCTGGTCGAGGCGCATGGTGGCGAGATCACTTTGCTGAGCGTCGGGCCGGCTGCGGCAAGCGAGGCACTCCGCAAGGCGCTCGCCATGGGCGCTACTCGGGCCGTGCACGTTGCCGACGACGCCATCGCTGGCTCCTGTGCGCTGGCGACCATGCACATCCTCGCCGCAGCACTCGGGCGCCTCGAATACGACCTCGTGTTCGCGGGCGCCGATTCCTCTGACGGGCAGGGCGGCGTGGTGGCCGCCGCGGTGGCCGCGAAGCTCGGCCTGCCGTACCTCTCGTACGCCTCGAAGATCGAGCCGACGGCGGACGGCTCGTCGGTCAGGGTGCACCGGCTCAGCGCCCACGGCTATGACGTCCTGGAGGCGCCGACACCCGCCCTCGTGATGGGCACCCAGGTGCTCGGTGAGCCGCGCTACCCGTCGCTCCGCGGGATCATGCAGGCACGCTCCAAGGAGATGACGACGCTCACGCTGGCCGACCTCGGCATCGATCCGGCGACCGTGGGCGTGGCCGGGGCCTCCACGAAGGTACTGAGCGCGGAGCAGCCACCCGCTCGCGGCGGCGCGACGGTCATCAGGGAGGCACCTGAGTCGGCTGTCGCGCAGATCGTCGACTTCCTGGCGGCCCGGAGGCTTATCTGATGGCGGGCATCTGGGCCATCGGTGAGGCGAACGGCGGTGCGCCGAGCCGCTTGACGCTCGAGCTGGCGACGCTTGCCCGGACGCTTGCCGAAGCGGCCGGCATGGACTCGACGACGGTCGTGCTGGGCGATGGCGCGGCAGCCGCCGCCCAGGAGGTGGCCCGATATGCGCCGCGGGTGCTGGCGGTGGAGGTGTCGGGCACGGGGGAGGGGCCGGCTGCCGGCACCGCGGCACCCATCGTCGCCGCGCTCGTGGAGCAGCACGCACCAGACCACCTGCTGATCGCCGCGTCACCTGACGGCAAGGACCTGGCGGGCGCCCTGATGGCGCTGCTGGGACTGCCGGTCCTCGCCAATGCATCGGCGGTCGAATGGGCCGACGGGCCACAGGTAGAGATGAGCACCTTCGGCGGCCGGCTCGTGACCCGAAGCACCTTCGATGGCCCGCGCGGGATCCTGCTCGTCCGCCCGGCCTCCGTCACAGCGGAGCCGGCGCCGCAGGCGGGTTCTGTGGAGACCGTCGAGCCGCAGGCCGCCTCCCAGCTTGCCACGGTCCGCGTGACCGAGCGCGTGGAGGAGGCGGGCGCGACAGCATCCATCGAGGAGGCGCGCATCATCGTGGGCGGGGGTCGCGGGGTCGGGAGTGCCGACGGGTTCCGCCAGGTGGAGGCGCTCGCCGAAGCGCTGGGTGGCGCCGTCGGCGCCACTCGCGCCGTGGTCGACGCCGGATGGATCGGCTATGGCCAGCAGATCGGCCAGACCGGCAA
>JACDBP010000092.1 GCA_013694835.1 Chloroflexota bacterium | reverse complement strand
CCTCCCGTCCGTGTGGCGGCAGGTCACGGGCCCGGCCTACCGCCGGGCGCTCGGTCGAGCGCTCAGCTCGCTCTGACCGCGAGATTGGACAGTTCCGCCAGCCACCCGACCCCGGCACGCTCCCGGGCGAGGATCGCTCCCTCCCGCAAGCTCACTCGCGAAACCTCCACGATCGCGATCCCGAAGCGGTCCATGAAGGCTTCCACCAGCGCGGCGCCCGCCGCCAGCATCCCCGCCCGCCGGCGATTGATGACGTAGCGTTCGGAGATCTCGTCGGCGGGCGTGGAGCCGATGACGGCGTAGGCCTCTGCCAGCGCTGCGTGATCGACGAGTGTCTCGCCCCACTGGCTGGCCGCGACCTTGAGCAGGTTGGTGGCCGTGCCGCCGACCATCACCGCGCGCTCCACGCGTCCCTCGGGCGTGGTGGCGACCAGCTCCAGCGCCTCCTCGCGGAGGGCCTCGATCTCGATCGCGGTCGGTGGGTCATGGCTCACCAGCTGCTTCGTGAGCCGCGCCGAGCCCGTGGCCAGGGCGCCCACCTGTGGCGGCGCCGTTGGTGACGCCAGCACGAACTCCGACGAGCCGCCTCCGATGTCGACGACCAGAAGCGGCCGCTCGACGGTCGCGCCGCCGGTCACGCCGAGCAGGGTCAGCAGTCCCTCGTCCTCGTGACGAAGCACCTGAAGGTCCAGACCTGTCGCCGCGTGCACGTGTGCCTGGATCAGCTCCCGGTTCGCGGCGCGCCGCAGGGGTTCGGTGGCGACGATCGTCAGATGCCGAGCGGCATAGGCTTGTGCCACGGTCGCGTAGCGGTGGAGGGCGATGATGAGACGCTCCTGGGCCTCGGGGGTGATCTCCCCGTGGGCATCGACCACGTCGCCCAGGCCGAGCAGCTCGCTCTCATCGACCATCGCGGTCACGGCGGTCCTGCCGTCGGTGCCGTCGATGGAGCCCACGACCAGGTGCACGCTGTTGCTGCCGACATCCACGGCAGCCCCGATCCGGTCGTGACCGTTCCCCATCACCGGCAGAGGGTAGCGGCACCAGCCTGTCGGGATCGGGAGGTCGGTACCGCTCTCCGTGACCAAGTTAACCAGCCGTTAACCGGAGGATGGACGGGCGGGTAACGGAGGCACCGAAAGCTTGGCCGATGGAGTCGCGGACCGCCCCCCGCCCCCCGCCACGCGCTGCGCGCTGGCTTGTCTTCGGCGGCTCGGGCGAGGCCCTTGACGGCCTCGACGCAACCTCGGCTGATGTCCAGGTGGTGGGCGACTCCGCTGCGTTCCGCTCCGCGCTCGAATCGAGCCAACCGCAAGTCGCCGTGCTGTGGATGCCGCCCGGAGCGGCGGAGGACCTGGCGTTGCTCATCGCGGAACGTCGAAGGCGGCCCTGGCTGACGGCCGTGTTGCTGACACAGCGCGCCATGGTCGGCGAACGCCTTCGCGCGCTCGCATCGGGCCTGGACGATGCCCTCCCAGACGGAGTGGTCGGTGCCGAGCTGGCGGCGCGGGTGGCACGGCTGCGACGGTCTCTCAACGGGTCGCGCCGGGCCCCGATCGGAATCGGGGACGGCATCTCGATCGACCCGATCCTGCCCGAGCTGCGGCGCGGCAATGACGTGGTGCATCTCCGACCACGCGAGCACGCGCTGCTGCTGGCACTCGCGAGAAGCCGCGGAGGGGTCCGTTCACGGCGCGAGCTGCTCGATCTGGCGTGGGGCCGCGATCACGACGGCGATCCGCGGACGGTCGACGTCCACGTCCGCTGGCTGCGGGAGAAGCTCGAGGACGACCCGGCGCGGCCTCGACACCTGCTCACCGTACGCGGCCGTGGCTACCGACTGGCGCGGGTGCCTGTCGGTTCGTCCACATCCGTCCCCGGTGCTTTAACAGACCGTTAACGGGACGGAAAGGACTCGGTGACCGGGTCCTCCCATGGTGTCGGCGGACAGGCAGAGCGGAATCTCGTCCAGCGCCCCGAGTCCGGGTGCGCCAATGACCTGAGGAGGTTGACCAGTGGATCGAAGCAGCACCAAGCGTCTGGGCGCGCT
>JACDBP010000070.1 GCA_013694835.1 Chloroflexota bacterium | reverse complement strand
GTCCAAGGGCCTGCCGGCCCGTGCCGTGATGAGCGCCAGGTCCGCCGCCGCGTCCGCCGCGAGACCGAGGTAGCCGAGCGCCTCCAGCTCATCGACAGCAGACGAGACGACGGCCGCTGCGGTAGTCGTATCCGGCTCAGCGAGGCCCATCATCCAGCGTCGCACGAGTCCCACCCGTCCCGCCTCGATCCCGGACCAGCCGTCGCGTGCGATCGCGACACCCTGCGCCAGTGCCTCAGGATCGCCGACTCTGAGCGCCATCCGGGCGAGCCAGACACCGCCGTGACCGCGATGGGCCGTGGCTCTCGCCAGCCGGGTCGCGATGATCTCGAGCGCGGCCGGAGGATCCAGTTCCCAGGCGAGCCACGCATCCGCCACTGCCCGCCACACGATGTCCTGCGGCACGTCGACGTGCGGCGCGGCGGCCACCTCGGCCAACCGGGCGATGGCATGGTCGCGCTCCCCCCGCTGCCACTCCCAGCCCGCGAGCGCCCGGGTCCTTGCGACGAGCGACTCGACATCTCCGATGCTGCGCGCCCAGTCGACCGACTCCTCGGCGCAACGGATCGCCTCGCGCAGCCTGCCACGGAGCCCCAGCAGGAAGGCGAGGACGATGGCCGTCCAGGACGCCGCGGCGCGATCAAGCGACCGCGTTGCCACGGCGTGGCCCTCGTTGGCGAGCTCATACGCCTCCTGCCAGTCCCCGCCAGCCTCCTCCATCTGGCCCGGCAGGTTGACGTAGCAGCGGATCAGCAGCGCATGGTCGCCGGTCTCCCGGGCGATCACGAGCGCCTCGCGCAGCAGCGGCGTGCTCCCACGCGGGTCGCCGAGCATCCACCGCGCGACGCCGAACTCCATCAGTGCATACCCCTCGCTCGATCGATCACCTACCGACCGCGCCTCCGCCACCGCCCGCTCGAGGATGGCCGGTGCGCGCTCCGCCGGGCCGAAGCGCCAGTAGCTCCAGCCGAGGCGGCCCCGAAGCAGCGCAAGGGCGCGCGTCGGCGGGTCAGCCTCGAGTGCCGCGATCCCGATCTCCAGCACGCGCCGTGACTCGTCCACGCGCCCCGCCACCGCGGCGACCGTGCCGAGCCACGCGCGAAGTCGACCCAGGAGCTGGCGTCCGTCGTCGTCCAGCTCGAGCGTGGCGAGGCCGTCGACGATCGCTTCGAGCACGCGGAGCTGGTCGTCGATCGGTTCATAGCCGAATCCGGGAACCATGTACTCCTCGACCAGGCGGCCTACCACCACGGGAGATCCACCGAGCTTCCGACTGAGGTCCAACGCGATCCGGAACCAGCGGGTCGCGGTCTCCTTCTGGTGCACCGCGCCGGCACGGCGCCCGGCGCGCGTGGCGTGATCCAACGCCGTTCGCCGCAGCGCCTCCAGGTGCGGCCCGGACGGCTCGAACTCCTCCTCGTACCGGAGCGCGCTCAGGTAATGGTCAGCGAGCAGCTCCACGAACTCCTCCAGCCGGTCGCCGAGCTCCGTCTCTGCCCATCGGGCGACCGCTAGGTGCCTGGCGCTGCGATCGCGTTTGGGCAAGGAGTCGTAGGCCACGTCCCGCACGAGGACGTGTCGGAAGCTGTACTCGCGCGCCCCGGACAGGGCCGATGGCTCCCGCGGCACGATCAGCTGCTTGACACGGAGGTGCCCGAGCAGCTCGCCCACCGCCCCTCTGCTCTGACGTCCCAAATGCGCGACGACCGCGTCCCAGAAGATCCGCCCGACCACGGCCGCGTCCTGGGCAAGCCTCTTCTCGGCGCCCGGCAGCCCGTCCAGGCGCGCGGCAAGGACCCCCTGGATCGAGGACGGCACCTCGATCGCGTCGATCGATGCGGCGAGCCGCCAGGCGCCGTCGCTGAAGCGCACCACGCCGCGATCGACGAACATCCGGACGAGCTCTTCGGCGAACAGCGGATTGCCTTCGGCGAACGCTGCCACGCGGTCCCGGACCTCCAG
This sequence comes from Chloroflexota bacterium, assembly GCA_013694835.1. Lineage (GTDB taxonomy): Bacteria > Chloroflexota > Limnocylindria > Limnocylindrales > CSP1-4 > JACDBP01. Next base: position 1,678 of record JACDBP010000070.1, on the reverse strand, counting down.
CGGCAGCGCGGCGCCCAGGATTCGATCGATGAGCTGTGCGCTCTCGTCCGTGGCCAGCGCATCGAGCACGACGAGCGTCGCATTCGGGATGCCGCCGCCCCACGCCGGCCGTCTCTCCAGCAGCTCGTGTCGCGCCAGCACAAGGATCACCAGAGGGGCCGCCGACCAGCGCGCGAGGAACTCCGTCAGGTCCAGGAGCCCCTCGTCCGCCCAGTGGATGTCCTCGAGCACAAGAAGGAGTGGCGCACTCTCGGCGATCGTCTCGATATGGCGTCGCCAGGCCTCGTGGAGCTCTTCTCGCGGCACATCGACCGGCGCGCGTCCGAGGAGCGCAAGCAGAGCGTCCACCGCAGGACCCGCGGGCTCGCTGCCGAGCTCGGCGATGCGCGCCTGGATCTTGTCGTCGGCGACCTCGCCGGTGTCGTCGTCCCGGATCCCCGCGTCGGACTTCATCGCCTCCGCGAACGCCGAGTAGCTCGCTTGCCCGTACGCGAAACAGCGACCCTTGCGCCAGTGGTACCGCTCCGGCAGACCGTCGAGGTATTTCTCCAGCTCCCAGGTGAGGCGACTCTTGCCGATCCCCGCGGCTCCGATGACCGTCACCAGGTGGGTCTTGCGCTCGGCGACCGACCGTCGCACGGTGTCCTTGAGCAGCGACAGCTCCTCGTCGCGTCCGATCAGCGGCGCCTCGAGGCCGAGGGGCGCGCGCGTGCTTCCGCGTCGTGCCTTCACGGACACGGCCCGCCAGGCGGGGACCCGCAGAGCCTTCCCCTTCAGCGCCGCCGGCGCAAGCTCCTCGTATTCGATAAGGCCGCGGGTGGCGGCGTACGCCGCCGGGCCCACGGTCACCGTGCCCGGCTGCGCACGCGCCTCCAGCCGCGCCGCGGTGTTGACCGGGTCACCCGTGACGATCCGATCCCGCTCGTCGGCCGCACGCCCCTGGTCGACGAGGACCTCGCCGGATTCGATGCCGATCCGCAGCATCAGCTCGGGACGACCTTCGGTGCGCAGGGCAACGGCGAGCTCGGCCATCGCCGTCTGCATCTCGAGAGCGGCCCGGACCGCCCGCTCGGGATCGTCCTCGTGCGACTGGGGCACCCCGAAGACCGCCAGCATCGCGTCGCCGGCGAACTTCTCGATGAGTCCCTCGTACCGCTCCACCTCCAGGCTCAGGCGGTCGAACGCGCGGCTGACCAGTGCCTGGACCAGCTCGGGGTCGGAGGATTCGCCGAGGCTCGTGAAGCCGACGAGGTCGGCGAACAGGATGGTGGCGACCTTGCGTTCCCTCGCCCCAGCCGGCCCGGCACGCGATACCGCGGACGGCCCCGATCCGGTGGGGGCAGCGACCGCCGCCGCGGCTTCGGGCGGCACGAGTCCGGCCCCGCACTCGCCGCAGAACCGATCGCCCGCTTCATTCGCGGCGCCGCACTGCGGGCACGACACCGGCAGCGGTGCGGAGCACTGCGCGCAGAACTTGCGGCCCGGGCGATTCTCGGTGCCGCACCGAACGCAGACGATCACGGGCCGATCGTAGCGAGCGGCGTCAACGACGTAGCGCGAACGCCGTGCCGCTGCTCAGGCCACGGAGGGAGCCTCGACTTCAAGGCGCGGAAAGAGCGGCGCCGGCGTGCCCAGCGGTCCGCCCATCGGGCCGGCGCCCCAGCGGAGCAGCTCGTGG
>JACDBP010000036.1 GCA_013694835.1 Chloroflexota bacterium | reverse complement strand
TGACGTGGCACCAGTGGCAGGCCGCGTAGCCGATCGACAGGAAGATCGGCTTGTCGAGCAGCTTCGCGTGGGCCAGCGCGTCCGGGCCCCAAGGCCACCAGTCGACCGGGTTGTCCTTGTGCTGGAGAAGGTACGGGCTGGTCTCACCCGCGAGGCGGTTGGGCATGGCCCCGATGGTAGGCCTTACCGCCGCGGCGTCCCCTCGACCGGCTTCCGAGCCTCGGCTCGCAGCTTGGCCAGGAAGGCCGACGCACCTCGGTAGAGCGGCCATGACGCATCGTGGGCGTCGCCGTAGGGCACCGCCGGCTCTGACAGCCGGCGGTCAGCTGCAGGAAGGGGGATCGCCCGCGGCCCCGCTGCCGCGAGGAGTCTCCGGTCCGCCGAGAACAGCCGGCCGTTCAAGGTGTGGGCGAGGGCCAGGTACGCGGCGTCGTACATCGACAACCCGTGCTGGCCGCACGGTCGAGGGCAAGCAGTACCAGGGGCCGGTCGATGTCCGCGGTCAGCAGCCCGAAGCCGTCGAGGCGATGGACCGCCTCGAAGGCGACCGACGTCGACTGTCCGTGGCGACGGATCAGGCTATTCGCCACCTCGAGCCAGAAGTGCGCCGGAACGTACACATCCACGGCGGAACGCTGCCAACTGGTCAGTCGCCCCCGAACCAGTTTCGAGCCCCTCTCGGACAGAATCAGCGCCAGTGCGGCTGATGCGTCGATCACCACGGGGCTGGTCACGGCACGCGCTCGTCGCTGGATATCCCGACCTCATCGATGGATCTGATCGCATCCTCGATTCGATCCGCTCTGCTTTCGCGCTCTTGGTGGAGCCACGCGGCCTCGGTCAATCCGTCGTCCGGCGGGGAATATGCGCGGCTCAACCGCTCCCGGAGCTCCTCGAGGGCATCAAGGGCGTTCAGGGAACGCTGGATCCTGGCCTCTCGGTCTTCATCGATGCGCTTCCCGTCCTCGACCGACAGGAGATAGGCGAGTGGTCGATGGTCGCGCTCGATGAGGATCCGCTCGCCGGCGGACGCGGCGTCGAGGATTTCGCCCAAGCGCTTTCGCAGATCGGTTGGAGTCACGATCCTCATGGCCAACCATGATGGTCAGACCTGAGCCCTGCCTCAAGCCGACGCTGCGATGCGGGCCGGTATCCTGGCGCGATGGTGGACTTCGAGTGGCGGGCGCGCATCGCCGCGTTCGACTGGCTCGCAGACCTCGGAGCGCCGGCTTCGGAGCTGACCCGTGAAACCCTCACGCGGGGCTTCGACCTGGACGGACGGCGGATTGCGCTGCTGGGCCCGCAGGGGATCTGGAAGCCCGCCGGATTTCAACTGCCGTTGTCGATCGCGACCATCCCGTCAGGTCCGTACTCCGATCGCTGGGACGCTGCGTCGAACCGGCTGCGGTACTCGTATCGCGGGACGAACCTGAACCACCGCGACAACGTCGGCCTTCGGCTCGCGAGCACCCACAAGACGCCGTTGATCTACTTCTTTCGGACGGAACCCGGCCATTACCTGGCCACGTTCCCGGTGTACGTCGTCGGGGAGGATCGGGGCGACTTGGCTTTCTGGGTCCAGGTGGACGAGCTGTGGAGCCTGACGGCGCCGGCTGACGCAGCTGTCACTCCGGACGCTCCTCTCCGCCGTGCCTATGCCACTCGTGTGGTGCGCCAGCGCCTGTTCCAAGCCGAATTTCGTCGGCGAGTGGTTGGTGCATACCGGAGCCGATGCGCGCTCTGTCAGCTCCGCCATCGGGAACTGCTCGACGCCGCGCACATCACCACTGACAGCGATCCCAGCGGCGAGCCGCTGGTAAGCAACGGCATGGCGTTGTGCAAGCTGCACCACGCCGCCTTCGACCAGTTCTTCTTCACGGTCGATCCGAGCTACACCGTCGTGGTGCGGCCGTCAATTCTCCGTGAGACTGATGGCCCGATGCTCGTGATCGGCCTGCAGCGAATCCAAGGACAGAAGATCTTCCTGCCGTCTGATCCGGGGCAGCAGCCGAACCGGGAACGGCTCGAACAGCGCCTCGCGGCGTTCCGGGCCGCCACGTAGGACCTAGCGTCGCCGCGCCACCGCGATCGGCGACTCCCCCGCCGAGCCCGCGGCGACCGGCGTCGGGGCCTGGGGGGCGAGCAGCTTCGCGGCCCGGATCCGCATGACCCAGAACCAGGCGGCGACCCCGATCGTCAGCGTGGCGACACCGCCCATCGCAAACGCCGCGCCGACCCCCCAGCGGGAGGCCACCCACCCGGCGAGCAGGCCCCCGACCGGGACGGAGCCCGCGAACACGGTCGTGTAGACGCTCATCACCCGGCCGCGGAGCTGGTCCGGCACGCTTGTCTGGATCGTCGTGTTGGCAGTCACCGCCATCGCGATCCCGCCCCCGCCGGCGACGAGCATCGCGGCCAGTGCCACCGGGAACGACGGCGACCAGGCGAGGAACAGGCTGCCGATCCCGAGCGCCATCGCCCCGATCGCGATCCAGCGCGCCCGCACGCGGTGCGAGAAGGCGACCCCCAACGCCGCCACGGTCGAGCCGACACCGGACGCCGCCATCAGGAACCCGAACCCGGATGCGCCCACCTTCAGCACGTCATCGGCCAGCGGCGGCACGAGCACCTGGAAGTTCATCCCGAAGGTTGCCGCAAGGCCCACCACGACGCACGACAGCAGCACGAGCGGCGTCTCGCGGACGTATCGGGCGCCCTCGGCGAGGTTGTCGAGCACGTCGCGCCAGCCGTCCAGCCGCGAGCCCGGGTCGACGGCCCGCAGCTCCGCATCGCGCATCCACAGGTACGACGCGATCGCGCCCAGGTAGCTGAGCCCGTTGATCAGGAATGCGACCGAGATGTCGAACGCGCCGATCAGCAGGCCCGCGATCGCCGGCCCCACGATCCGCGAGCCGTTGAACAGCGCCGCGTTGAAGCCGACCGCGTTCGTCACGTCCTGTCGACCGACCATCTCGACGGCGAACGACTGCCGAACCGGCATGTCGACG
>JACDBP010000015.1 GCA_013694835.1 Chloroflexota bacterium | reverse complement strand
CGACATCACGGGCCGGATGATGCTCGTCCAGAGCGCCACGTTCGAGGCACGCATCGCGGCCGAGAACGCGGTGGGCGGCGGCATGCTCAACGCGGCGCATGGCATCGTGCCGCACGGCGGGTTCACGGACCCGGAGTACGGCAGCGTCGGCCTCACCGAGGCGGCGGCCCGGGAGCACGCGGACGTGGTCGTGGCGCAGGTGCCTTACCGGGATCTGGACCGGGCGGTCATCGACGGCCGCACCGAGGGATTCTGCAAGCTCATCGTCTCGCGCCAGACGCGACATGTGCTCGGTGCCCACGTCGTCGGCGAGCAGGCGGTCGAGGTGGTCCAGCTCGTGGCCGCGGGCATGGCCGCCGGGGCGCGCGCAGAACAGCTGGCCCAGCTCGAGCTGGCCTACCCCACGTTCACCGCGATCGTCGGGCTGGCCGCGCGGCAACTGGTCCGGGAGCTCGGCGTGGTGCCACTGGCGCCCGCCTGGCGCGCACTCGCCCACCCACGAGCCGCGGAATGGGAGCAGAGCGAGGCATAGATCTGCCAGTGGGCCGTGGACGACGCCCCCCACTGCGTCTCGATCGGCCGCGAGGTTGCCGGCCGAGACGGACGGTCGGCGACGCGGGCCCTTTCCCGCCTGATCGAGGACGGGCAGGCATCGATCCGGCCGTGAAGCATCCTGTCGTTGGGCTGACGGCCGACTCGACACGATTTCGAGGCCTGTGGGACCTCACCGCGGCGGGGACCTGACCGCAGACCGTGCCTGGACGCAGCGATGTCTGTGGGACCTTGCCGCGCGGGGAATGGTCGTGGTCAGCCGCCGACCGGGGCCTCCCGAGGCTCAACAAGATCGAGCAGCGAGGCCACGACGCGATCGGCAGTGCCGACGTCGACCTCCGCGTCCGGTGGCACGGCGATGCAGGTCATGCCCGCGGTCTTGGCGGCTAGCACGCCGGTCGCGGAGTCCTCGAGGGCGATCGCATCCGAGGGCGCGACGCCCAACCGCTCGCAGGCCAACAGGTAGAGGTCCGGAGCCGGTTTGGGATTCGCGACGTCGTCGGAAGTGACGATGACATCGAAGGGGCCGGTCACGCCGGAGCGAGCCAGCGCCAGGTCGACCAGGTGCCGGCGTGAGTTCGACGCGACGGCGAGCGGCACGCGCCCAGCCAGCTGTGCCAGCAGCTCCACCGCTCCGGGATGCGGCCTGACCTCCCGCTCGAACCGGGCGATCACCAGCCGGAGGTACTCGTCGCGGATCGCGTCGTAGCGGTCCCACGCGAGGCCGAGGCGGTCGAGGAAGTAGCTCATCGAGGTCAGTTCCGAAGTGCCCATCGTTGCGCGGTGGTCTTCGGCCAGGAACGTCACCCCGTAGCGCCCGAAGAGCTCCTCCATGGCCTCGCGCCAGAGTGTCTCGGTGTCGAGCAGCAGACCGTCCATGTCGAACACGACGGCCTTGAACCGGCCGGGTAATGACGGCGGGTCGAGCGAGCGTGACACGCGTTCGATGGTAGGCCCAACGTGCCCAGACCAGCTGCCGATCTGTCGCATCTAGACATCGTCGGCCTCCGGATGGCACGATACCTAGTGATGGATGGCGATGAGCGACCTTCGGACCAGGACCTGGCGCGCGTCGGCGAGGCGGCGGAGGCCCTCGGTGTCGGCGCCGATACGATCCGCCGCTGGGTGTCCTCCGGTCGGCTGCGGGCGTGGCGAAGCGCCGGGCGCCAGCGGCTCGTGGAGCGGGCAGCCGTCGCGAGACTGGCCGGGGAGCGCCGGCGGGGAGTCGCGGACCGACCGATCGTCGCGCAGAGTGCAAGGAACCGCTTCCCTGGGGTGGTGACCCGGGTCGAGCGCGATGGCGTGGCCGCGGTGGTCGAGGTGCAGGCGGGTCCACACCGGCTGGTGAGCATGCTCACGCGCGAGGCGGCCGACGAGCTTGCGCTCGAACCCGGACGTCGGGTCGTCTGCGTGGTCAAGTCGACGGACGTCCTCGTCGAGATCCCGGGAGGCTGAGCATGCGGGCCGGCCTTGCGGTCGGCGCGGTCGGCGTCGGTCCCTTCCTGACCCTGGCCGTGGCCCTCGTCGCCTGCACGAGTCCGACCGCCGCGGGCCCGTCGGGAACAGCCGTCGAGCCGACAGAGCTGACAGTCTTCGCAGCCGCGTCGCTGCGCCAGGCATTCGAACGGCTCGCCCAGCGCTACATGAGCGTCGCTCCAGGGGTTCGATTGACGCTGGCCTTCGACGCCTCGAGCGCCCATCGGGCCAGGATCGAGCAGGGCGCGCGAGCAGACCTGTTCGCCTCGGCGGACCTCGCGAACCCCCAGGGACTCGCTGACGCAGGTTTGGGCGCGGGTCCGCCGCGCGCCTTCGCCGGCAACCTCCTTGCCATCGTCACGCCGCCAGATGACCCCGGCAGGGTCGCCACGCCCGCAGACCTCGCGCGCCAGGGGGTCCGGATCGTCGCGGCCGGCGACACGGTTCCCATCACGAAGTACGCCACCGAGGCCGTCGCCAACCTGGCGAGGCTACCGGGGTACCCGGCGGATTACGCCCGGCGTGTCGCCGCGAATATCGTCACACGCGAGGACGACGTGGCCGCCATCGCCGCCAAGGTGGAGCTCGGCGAGGGCGACGCAGCCATCGTCTACGTCACGGACGCGAAGCGCGTCGAATCCTTGCGACTCGTGCCGATCCCTGCAGAGGCGAATGTCACCGCCACCTACGCGGCGATCCGACTGGCCGACGCCCCCAACCCCGCTGCCGCGGATGCGTTCCTGGACTGGCTGGGCGGCGTTGAGGCCCAGGCGGAGCTTCGCAGCTACGGCTTCAGCGCCGCGCCATGACCGGCGCCTCCCGTGTGCGTCCGGCTCGGGGGCCAGCCCCGGCGCGGATGCCATTCGGCAGGATCGGCCTGCCGATCGGGTTGCTGTTCGCGCTGTTCCTGGCCCTGCCGGTCGTGGCGTTACTGACGCGGGCCGTCTTCGGCGGCTCGCTGGCGAGCACGCTCGGGGAACGGGCGGTCCTCGACGCGCTGTCGCTCAGCCTGGTGACGAGCGGCGCGAGTCTGATCCTGACGGTCGTGGCGGGGACGCCGCTCGCGTTCGTCCTGGCCCGACGCCGATTCCGGGGAGCGCGACTCGTGGAGACCCTCGTCGACCTGCCGATCGTGCTGCCCCCATCGGTCGCAGGCCTTGCGCTGTTGCTCACCTTCGGGCGGCGCGGCACGATCGGCGCGCCGCTCCAGCAGCTGGGCGTGGAGTTGCCCTTCACGACGGCAGCAGTGATCATCGCCCAGGTCTTCGTGGCGGCGCCGCTCTACATCCGGGCGGCCCGCGCGGGGTTCGCGGCCGTCGACCGGGACCTGGAGGACGCCGCCCGCGTAGATGGGGCCGGCGAGTGGCAGGCGTTCCGCCTCGTCACGGTCCCGCTGGCAGCATCGGCACTCGCTGCAGGCCTCGTCCTGACGTGGGCCCGCGCGCTCGGCGAATTCGGCGCCACGATCCTGTTCGCGGGAAACCTGCAGGGCCGGACCCAGACCCTGCCGCTGGTGGTCTATTCCGAGTTCCAGGCAAGCCTCGATGCCTCGGTCGCGGCAGCAGCCGTGCTAGTAGTGGCCGCCGTAGGAGTTCTCGTCGCGGTCAGGACGCTCGGCTGGCGGGGAGCCGGCGTCCGCGGCCAGATCGACTGACCGGGGTCAGAAGTCGCCGCCGCCGAAATCGCCACCACCGAAGTCGCCGCCGCCGAAGTCGCCCGCATCGGCGGTGCCGCCACCGCCGTCGCCCCAGCTGCCGCCGGACGATTGGCCCGCGTCGCCGACGCCCATACCC
>JACDBP010000386.1 GCA_013694835.1 Chloroflexota bacterium | reverse complement strand
CACGCGCCGCCGCGCGAGGTGCAGGTCGCCGCTCGCCGCGGGTCGCACCCGCCATCGTCCCTCGGTTCATACCCGCCGCCAGCCGCCGGTCCTGGGCCGCAGCCGCCACCGGTACCGGCCCCACCCCGTTCGTCGGTCCGAACGGCGGGATCGACGGGCCTCCCCGAGCCCGAGTACCTGCCGCCCGTGAAACAGATGGCCACGCCAGCCGGGCGCCAGATGCGGACCGGCCCGTTCGAGGGCGAGCGCGACTGGGAGCGGCCACGCCGATTCGAGGCCTACCCGACCCTTCGAACGCGCGTGGGGATGCCGGGCTTGCCACGGCTCGGACGGCTGCCACCGGTAGCCGTCGGGGGGATCGCGCTCGTCCTGGCGGCGGCCATCCTGTTCGCTCTCCCCGGGCTGTTCGCGGGTGGACCTGGTGGCGGCGGCGCTTCGTCGCCCACCCCTCCCACCTCCGCACGCCCCACGGTCACCCCCAGTCCTTCGACGCCGGTACCTGCCACGCCGCAGGTCTACATCGTCAAACGTGGCGACACCTTCAGCGGCATCGCGTCGCGTTTCAACCTCACGCTCGATGAGCTGAAGGCGGCGAATCCGCAGATCACCAACATCAACGCGCTGCGGGTCGGCGACCGCATCAACATCCCCGACCCGTTCGCCTCGCCGTCAGCAGGTGCCTCAGACATCCCGAGTCCCACGGCTTCGGCCACCCAGTAGACCGTCCTGGGCGCGCCAACGGTCGAGCACCCAGCCTCCGTGAGCCAGGTCACCGTTGGGCGATGTTGATGGCGGTGATCCGGCCGGCTTCGACGCGGAACGTGGCGTCGAGCTGGAGGGACTGCGACCCGGGGATGATCACGAGGAGGTTGCACTCGTAGGTGTTGCCCATCTCGCGCACGTCGCCGGGCAGCATCCTGCGTCCTTTCTCCGAACGGAGGAACCAGCCGCCGACCTGCTCCACCCCGCGCATCATCCGGACGTTGCCGGCAACGTGGATGCGCATCTCGGTCTTCTCGTCCATCAGCGCCACGGCGCCGGTCCTGTCGCCCGCGTTGAGGCGCTCGAAGAAGTCGTCCATGGTCTCGGCGGCACCCATGGAGCGAGTCTAACCGGCCGCGGCACGGGTTCGAACGGCGCCCGGATGCTCTCTTACGGCCGCCGCCCAGGCTAGAAGCCGCCCCCCGCGCCGCCGCCGCCCCCGCCGCCCCCGCCACTACTGCCGCCACTGAACCCGCCGCTGCTGCCGGACGATGAGGGCGAGTCCCCGATGGTGCCGACGGCCGCGAACATCGAGTCGACGTTCGGGATCACGCTAGAGGAGAACAGGCCGGTGGTCGAGTCGAGGCTGCCGCCGCCCGTGCCCGTGCCGGTGAGCGCCGAGCCCCCGTACCACGCTGGCAGCCAGGCCTGTGAGGAGGCCGTGTTGCCCGCCTGCGCGTCCTCCACGCTGCGCGCCAGCACCCGCTGGACGTCCTCCCGCAGGCCGAGCGCGACACTCCAGACGAGCGCCTGGTCGGGGGTCTCGAGCCACGGCGCGGCCCGACTTTCGACCACCTGCTGCATGGAGCGGGCCAGCTCCATCGTCTTTCGCAGCGTCCGCTGGTAGGCCTGGAGCATCGCCCTGATCATCGCGCCAGCCATCGTCCGTGCCGGCATCTGGCGGGCGATGATGAACGTGGCGATCCCCGCGGCGATCAACCCGAGTGCCGTCAGCAGGAACCCCTGGCTGCCCAGCGCGAGGGCGACTGCCAGCACCACCACGCCGGCGATGACCTCGATGAAAGCCCACCCCGCCCAGCGGTTGGTCACCTTGCCGGGCTCGTCACGGAGCCAACCCTTCGCGACCGCGTGTCGCTCGAGCTTTCGGTCGAAGTCGCCGACCGAAGCCCCGAAGCCCAGCAGGTCCTCCTGGCTGATCACCCCGTCGGCGTGGTGCGGCATCCCGTGAAGCTGTCCAAGGGCGTACTCCTCGGCTTCGCTCAACGGTCGTCGGCGGGCGCGGGCCAGCTGCGGGTCGTTCGTCCTCGGCTCCAGCAGTTGAAGGCTCACCTTCTTGCTGAGCTTGCCGGACTCGTCGATGAATGCCAGCTCTCCACGGCTCGCGAGGTCCAGCATCGCGGTGGTCAGCGCCAGCCGCGTGGCACGGCCCTCCATGATGAGCGCCCCAGTCGCCGCGGTGAGATCCCTGGGCGGTGCGGGCATCAGGATGGACGGGTCGTCCAGGTACTCGGGATCGCGGCCGTATCGCAGCCAGTGCCAGCCGGCCCAGCCGACCAGCAGCATCAGCAGCCCCGGCGCGACGAGGAGTCCCATCGCCCCATCGAGCTGGCGCGCCTGGTTGAGCGACGCGGCGTGCTCCGGTGTCGTCGCGGAGTCGATCCGTCGCATCGCCGCGAGCACCGCGCCGTCCATGTCGCCGGTCCCGAGGAGCGGCAGCATCTCCTTTTCGAAGATCTCCTGCCGCTCCCGGTCGGAGAGGTATGTCGCGCGATAGCCCGGCGCGCCGAACAGCTGGACCTGCCCGTGGGTCCCGGAGGGCTGGTCCATGTCGAACAGGATGGCCAGCCCGTCGTCGAATCCCTTCCGGCCGATGCCCCATTGGTCGATGAGCGCCGCGGCGTCCCGTTCGGCCTCCTCGGAGGTATCGCTCTCCGGCTTGACCTGGCTGTAGACGACGATCTCCGCGCCGGTCCGCTGCTCGATCGTCGCGATGGTCGCGGTGAGCGTGCTCTCGGTTACGGGCTCGAAGATGTTCGCGAAGTCATAGACCACCACGTTCTCGACCGGCGCCGGGTATGGCGGACCCGCCGGGCCTGATGCCGCAGGCACCGCGGAGGGGGTCGCGCCCGGCAGGGGGCTGCCGCTGCCCGATGGGCGGGGCGAGGCGCCGCTGGGTACCACTGAGCCGCTTGGCCCGGTGGTGGCCGTCGCCCGGAGCGCGGACAGGGCCGAGAGTGTCTCGGTGATCGCTCCCGGGATGTCGCCCGCTTCGGCGCCTGGCTCGACGAGGCTCCCTGCCAGCGCCTCGAGGGCTCTCTCATCGAGAAAGCGTTCGTGGAACCCGGGACCAGCGGCGATCGCTGCCACACCCTCACGGCCCGCCGGGCCGAGATCGAACATGAGCACCATCCCGTTGCCGGCGGACCCGCCGACCTGCCACTGCTCGAGCAGCGCGGCTGCGTCGACCTTCGCGACAGCCGTGTCGGCGTCTGGCTTGCGCTGCGTGTAGACGACGACGCGGACGGCGTGCTTCCGGGCGATCTCACGGACCAGGTCACCGGCAGCATCCTCGGCGGCACGCGGCAGGACGTTCGCCGTGTCGTACACCGACTTGCCGGCCTCTGGGTCCGGGAACGGTGGGCCGGCCGCCAGGGCCTGGCCGAGGCCCGCGACCGCGAGCAGCGCGAGCGCTGCCGCCGCGGATCGGGGAAGCCACAGGAACGGACCGCGTCGACCCCTCATCGTCGGAGACTGTAGCCGATGAAGGGTCGTTCGACGGGCTTGTCTCAGGCCGGCACGGTGGCGGGAAGGGCGGCCGGGACGGGAGCTTCGGCGCGGAGCCTGCGTACAAGCTCGGCGGCCAGCTCGTAGCGGCCGAAGCTCGGCATGATGTAGGTCCCCTGAACGTGCGGCGACATCTCGTCGAGGAGCTGGCGCGCCATCTCGAGGCCGACTTCGGCACCGCGCTCCCCGGCGGCGTGCATCGCGGCACGCACGTGGTCCGGGATGGTGATGCCCGGGACCTCGTTGTGGAGGAACTCGGCGTGGCGGGCGGTGTGCAGCGGCAGGATGCCAAGGAGCACCGGCCGCGGCAGACGGTCGCTGCCGAAGTGCCGTGAGGCCCGCTCCATGAAGCGCTCCCACTGGCCGCGCTCGTAGATCGGCTGGGTCATGATCACCTGGCCCCCGGCCTCGAGCTTGCCGGTGAGGCGCTCGATCTCCTTGTCGGTGTCGGCCGCTGTCGGGTCGAGGGCGCAGGCGATGGTGAAGCCCGCCGGTGCGCCGATCGGTTTGCCGCCCTGGTCCTCTCCGCGATTCAGCCGCCGCAGGATCCCGATGAGCCCGGTCGAGTCGACGTCCCAGATACCCGTGCCCGTCGGGTAGTCGCCGACGCGCGGCGGATCCCCGGTGAGCGCCAGGATGTTGCGGACCCCGAGGGCGTGCGCGCCGAGCAGCTCCGACTCGAGCGCCATCAGGTTCCGGTCGCGGGTCGTGAAGTGGACCAGGCATTCCAGGTCGAGGTCGTGCTGGATGCCGAAGGCGACGGCCATGGCACCCATCCGGACTCGCGCCATCGCGCTGTCGCTGATGTTCACGAGATCGACGCCGGCGTCCTTCAGCAGCAGCGCTGCCTCGATGGTGCGCTCGATGCGGACGGAGCGCGGCGGATCGATCTCGACGCTGATGACGAAGCCGCCCTCCTCGAGCCGCTGGGCGAGGCGCGTGGGCGGCGGCGGCGCATCGAAAGAGGCGCCGGAGCGCTCGACGAGCGCCGTCCGGGGCGTGGCACCGATGACCCGCCGCTGGCCGGCGACCGGCGCTTCGACGTCGCTCGTCGCGGCGGCCGTTCCAGCGGCTCGAGCGGCGGCGCGGTCGAGCCACTGTCGCATCGCCGCGATGTGCTCTGGCGTGGTGCCGCAACAGCCGCCGATGATCGCCGCGCCGGCGCCGATGAACCGCTCCACCGCTTCGGCGAAGTACGACGGGCCGGCCGCGTAGACGAACTGGCCCTCGACCCGCTGCGGAAGGCCGGCGTTGGGCATGATCGAACGGGCGATCCCCGGCGTGGCAGGCCCGATCTGGACCAGTGCGTCGAGGCAAACGAGCGGCCCGACCCCGCAGTTGACGCCGATGGCCTCGACACCGGCGGCGGTCAATGCCGCCGCAGCCGCCGCGGGGGTCGTCCCATCGATCGCCACGAGCTCTTCGCCGAACGTCATCTCCGCGACGATCGGCAGGTCGGACAGTGCCTGCGCCTCGCCGATACCGGCCAGCAGCTCTTCGAGGTCGCTGAACGTCTCGAAGACGAGCACGTCCACGCCGCCCTCGAGCAGCCCCTCGACCTGCTCGCGGAAGGCTTCCCGGACCTCCGGCAGGTGCGGCCGCTCGGGGCCGTGGACCGCAGGGTGGAGTGGCCCGATCGAGCCCGCCACGAGGACCTCGCGGCCCGACACGTCACGGGCCTCGCGCGCGATCTGCGCTGCCCGGCGGTTGAGCCTGGCGGCCCGTGCTGCCAGCCCGAACGGCGCGAGTCGCAGCCGGTTGGCCCCGAAACTGTTCGTGGTGATGGCGTCCGCGCCCGCCGCGATGTAGCTGCGGTGGACCGCGCCGATCAGCTCCGGGCGGCTCTCGACGAGCTCGTCGAGCGAGGCGCGCTGCGGGATCCCCTGGCCGAAGAGCAGGGTGCCCATCGCCCCGTCGAAGAGCAGCGGTCCGGCCTCCAGCCGCGCGGCGAAGCTACGACGAGCATGGGACCCGTGGGTGGCGACCATGGCCGTAGCGTACACGTGGCCGTCATCGGTGCCGCTCGCTCGACGACGTGCGCGGCACTGCCTCTGCGAACTGTCCCTGGGCCGGGGCGCTGCCTGGCCTCGCTAGCCTGACCCGGACGGACGCGGTGGCTCGAACCCTTGCCAAGCTGCGCCGGTGGGTCGGTGCGGTTCAACCGCGACCTGCAGGCGCCTCCGGCATGTCCGTGACAGAGGATGTCGCCGCTGATCGGGGGCCTATTCGGTCGGACTTGCACCATACCGGCCCAGATCCGATGGGGTTCGCCCACCATGAGGCTGCCGAGCACCGTGGAGGTCGTCGATACGTCGCGGTTGGGCCGGAGCGGTTCGATCCGTCGGGCCGTCTGCCGCCTCGGGTCGCGTGGCCGGGCCGTCGGACCGTGGCA
>JACDBP010000381.1 GCA_013694835.1 Chloroflexota bacterium | reverse complement strand
CCTTCCACGAGCGCACGGCGCCACTCAATCGCAAGCTGCAGTGGCGCGAGTGGGCCGGCTACTTCGCAGCGAGCGTCTACGCCGACCATCACGACATCGAGTACAACGCGATCCGCGACGCGGTGGCGCTGATCGACGTCACGCCGCTGTTCAAATACCGGGTCAGCGGCCCGGGCGCCGAGCAGCTGGTCGACCGCGTCATCACGAGGGACGCCACCAAGCTCACGCCAGGCCGCGTCTACTACACACCGTGGTGCGACGAGCACGGCCGCGTCGTGGACGATGGCACGGTCGCCCGGCTCGATGACGGCAGCTTCCGCTGGACCGCCGCCGACCCGCAGCTGCGCTGGTTCCGCCAGAACGCGGCTGGGCTGGATGTCGAGATCCAGGAGGTCACCGAATCGGTCGCCGCCATCGCCGTCCAGGGCCCGCTGTCACGGGCGCTGCTGGAGGCCACGACGGGCGAGTCATTCGCCGACGTCCGGTACTTCCGCCGGCGTGCCGCGACGATCCGAGGAATCGAGCTCGACGTCAGTCGAACGGGCTACACGGGTGACCTGGGCTACGAGCTGTGGATCCCGGCCGAACAGGCCGTCGAGGTGTGGGACGCGCTCATGGACGTCGGTCGGTCGTACCAGGTCCGCCCGGCGGGCATGCTCGCGCTGGATGTGGTCCGGCTCGAGGCCGGGCTGATCCTCCTGGACGTCGACTACCACAGCGCGCGGCACGCGCTGATCCCCGAGCAGGCCTACTCCCCGTTCGAGATCGGGCTGGGGCGCCTCGTGGACTTCCGGAAGGGCACGGAGTTCGTCGGCAAGCGAGCCCTGCTTGCGGAGGCTCGTCGCGGTGGCCCGCCGCGCCGGCTGGTGGGCCTGCGGCTCGACTGGGGCGACCTGGAGCGGATCTTCGCCGAACAGGGCCTGCCTCCGAGCGTGCCCTCGGTGGCGTGGCGAACGGCGGTGCCGCTTTACAAGGGCCGGCGCCAGGTGGGACGCGCCACGAGCGGCACCTGGAGCCCGACCCTCAAGCAGAACATCGCGCTCGGCTCGGTGGACCGAGCGCTCGATGGCATCGGAACGCGGCTGGAGATGGAATGGACCGTGGAAGCCCGCCGCGGCCGGATCGGCGCGACCGTGGTGCCGATGCCCTTCTTCGACCCGCTTCGCAAGCGCGCGTGAACGCGCCGACCGTGATCACCGCGCCGGCGATCACGCCTGCACGCTTCCCGATACGTCTCGAGCGCTCCTGGCGACCGTGGCTCCGGCTCTGGGGCGTCCGGCCGGAGAACGCGTACATCGATCTCGGCGACGGGCGGTTGGACGCGAGGTTCGGGTGGTCCACGCTCGCCACGGACCTCTCGAACATCGAGGACTACCGCATCACCGGTCCCTACCGTTGGTGGAGTGCCATCGGCGTCCGGCGCAGCGTCCGCAACGGCGATGCCAGCTTCTGCGGCACGGCACGCGGGGGCGTCTGTCTCCGGTTCCGCGATCCGGTGCCTTGGGCACGGATCTTCCATCCGCCCGCGCTGACGGTGACGCCGGAGGACCTCGACGGCTTCGTCGCGGCCCTCGAGGAACACAGGATCAGCGGTCGAGACGAGCGTCGCGCCCGACGCTAGGGTCGCGTGTCGCCAAGCGGTAGGTCAACCGGCCATGGTGCCGCACTCCCCTGCCGAAACGTGGCACGTAAGACCTCGAGCGCCCGCGCCCGAGCGAGGTTCGCCGAGGGCCAGCCCTCCTCGCGAGCCGCTGATTCGAGACGCTGGAGTCGCCGGCGGAGCGCCTGCTCGAGCAGTCGAGCGTCGGACTCGGGTAGCGACGGCAGGGCAGCGACGAGGGTCGGCACCGCGTCGTCGCCCAGCGTCGCGAGATAGCCGGCGTCCAACCCGCTCCTGCCGCCCGGCGCGATACGCTCGGGGTGCAGGGCTCGATCGACATTCTGGGACGCCACGAACGCCTGCGGATCGGCAAGGTTGACGGCGAGGGCGACGACCAGGCCGACGATCGTGCCGGCATGGGGCAGCCAACGCGTGGCACCACGAGCGATGAGCAGGGCGCCCAGGGCAAGGCTTGCGCCGACCCAGACGATCCCCGCCAGGACGAAGAACCGGAGCTCCGTCCAGCCGTACGCCTGCTGGTAGAGGCCCAGCCGTACCGCAGCCGAGACGAGGACGACTCCGGCCAGCACCGCCAGCGCGATCGCGCCCGCCGTGAAGGTTCGAGCGCGGCGCGCCACCAGCGCGTCCAGGGTCATCACCATGAGGCCGGCGAGGAAGGCGGCGCCCATGAGCTCGAAGAAGCCGCGTCGCGCGTATTCGCTGTAGGTCACCCCGGTCAGGGCCAGCGTGTCCTGGCCTCCGAACAGGTAGGGCACCTGGAGGACCACGAACATCATGAACACCAGGTCCACGGCGGCGATGACGATGGACGCCTCGATCGCTCCGATCCGGAGCCGAGGCGAGGTCGCCTCCGCCTCGCTGCCGCCCGCCGCCTGGACATCCCGTTGCTGGTCCTCAGTGCGTGGCTCCATCCCCGTCGCCAACAGGCCACCGATGGCCCAGGCCACGACGGCCACGACGAGCAGCCGGAGGAGCAGGTCTCCGAAGTCGAGCCGGAGGGCAAGGGAATCGCCGAGCACTCGTGCAAACACCGCGTCGGCCGAGGCGAACAGCAGCGCGAACAGGACGACGACCGGCAACGCGATGAGGAGGCCGCGAACGAACGGGCCCGCTGCGGAGGCGCGGGTCCCGGCAAGCTGCCCTCGCACGGTGCCGAGACCCGGCGTGAGGGCGATGGCACCGGCCAGAGCACCGATCGAGAAGGCCGTGGCAAGCAGCAGTACAAGGGAGAGGCTGCGACGGGTAACGGCGACGCCCATGACCGCCGCCACCGAAGCACCACTCAGCGCGAGCGTCGCGGCGAGATCGAAGTCGATCAGCGACGGCGAGCTGCGGATCGCAGCCAGCGCAGCAAAGGCGAGAGCCGCCGGTGGCAGCCAGCGGTCCAGCCGATCGAGGCTAGCCTCACGGCGCCTGACCAGCCACGCACCGGCGAGCAGCCCCGCGACGAGCAGCACCACGTTGATGTCGATCCCCTGCCCCACGAGGAGCAGCTGGGCAAGGCCGCCGATGGCGAGCGCCACGGCGAGGATCCTTGCGGCCGCGGCCGGTCCGAGGCGTGATCGGGCCGTTGCCGCGGCGGTCTCGGTGGCGCTTCCGTGCGTTGCCCAGAGCGAAGCACCGGGCGTGGTGGATGGTTCCATGGGGTCCCCCGTATCCGGAGATCCACCCGCGTTCGCCGTGCTCCGGCGGGCCTGGTCAGGCGGGTGGTGCTGTAGTGACGTCCGGCGACGGCCGCCGTGTTACGCCAGGCGTCCGCCGAGCACCTGTGGGTCCACACCGAACACGGTCCGGATCCGCTCATCGCTGAGCACGTCGCTGCGCGACCCGTCGGCAACCACGCGGCCCTGGTCGAGCAGCACCAGCCGCGGGAAGAAGTGCGCGGCCAGGGGAAGGTCATGGAGCACCGCCACGACCGTCACACCGTCCCGCTCGTTCACATCGGCGAGCAGTCGCATGACGTCGACCTGGTGGCGGAGGTCCAGGTGGACGGTCGGTTCGTCCAGCACCAGCAGGCGGGCGCCCTGGGCGATCGCCAGCGCCAGCAGCATCAGCTGCCGCTCGCCGAGGGAGAGCTCGCGGGCATCGCGGCCGCGCAGGTGGCCGATGCCGACGCGTTCGATGGCCGCCTCGACGGCCGCTCGGTCCGCCGGGCGTGGACCGAGGAACGGGTGCTCGTGCGGGATCCGGCCGAGCCCGACGACGTCCTCGACTCGGGCCGAGAAGGGCAGCGCCACCTGTTGCG
>JACDBP010000373.1 GCA_013694835.1 Chloroflexota bacterium | reverse complement strand
CGTGGATGGCGGCCCCCCAGGCCGCCGCGTCCGTCTGATCAGAAGTTCGAAGTCGCCGTGCCGCGGCAGACCTCGCCGGTACGGCGGTTCACCGCACGGGCGATGAACGAATCGGAGCCGGCGCTCTCGCTGATCACCCTGCGGAACTCGAACGAGCCGCTGGGACCGGTGGTGGTCCGGGCACCCGTGGCGACGACGACTCCGTCTCGCTTGAGGCGGATGTCCCAGGTGTCGCCGTTGCGGTTCTGGTCCACCTCGAACTCGACCTCGATGCGGCCATTCTCGGGGCTGAGCTTCAACTTCCAGTCGCTGCTCGCGGTGCAGTCGCCGCGGCGGATGATGTCGGCGTCGTTCGCCGAGACGAGTGGGGCGCCGGTGAGCATCGCGGCGGAAAGGGCGAAGCCGGCGATGCTGGCGAGGCGAGTGCGACGGGTGACCTGGGCCATCGGTGGGGTTCCTCCTGGGGATCCGGGCGGGCGATCGTCCCGCATCACCATTCACGAGGCACGCGCCACCGAGAAGGTTTCACGATCCGGGTCAACAACGTGCATCAGGTCCGCGAGGCACGCACCGTAGACTCCGGCGGTGAGCCTGACCGCCGCCCGCTATGACGTCGCCGCCATTCGCGCGCACTTCCCGTCGCTGGCCCGCGAGCTCGACGGCCGCCCGATCGCCTATCTCGACGGCCCGGCGGGGACCCAGGTGCCTCTCGAGTGCATCGACGCCATCGCCGCGTACCTGCGGACCAGCAACGCCAACCTGCACGGGCACTTCGCGACAAGCGCGGAAACGGAGTCGATGCTCCAGGACGTGCATGCGGCGGGGGCCGACTTCGTGGGTGCCACGTCCGGCGAGGAGATCGCCTTCGGTGCCAACATGACGACCCTCACCTTCGCCGTCAGCCGGGCCATCGGCCGCACGCTGTCGCCGGGCGATGAGATCGTGGTGACCCGGCTCGACCACGACGGGAACGTCGCGCCGTGGCTTGCGCTCGAGGAGCGGGGCGCAGTCATCCGCTGGGTCGAGATCCAGCCGGACGACTGCACGCTCGACCTGGACGGGCTGGCGGCCGTGCTCGGCCCGCGCACGCGCGTGGTTGCCATCGGCATGGCCTCGAACGCGGTGGGCACCATCAACCCGGTGCGGCGGATCGCCGACATGGTCCACACCACGGGAGCTCGACTGTGGGTCGATGCGGTCCACGCGGCCCCTCATCTGCCGATCGACGTCGTCTCGCTCGACGCCGACTACCTGGTCTGTTCGCCGTACAAGTTCTACGGCCCGCACCTGGGGATGCTCTGGGGCCGCCGCGGGCTCCTCGAGACGCTGCCGGCCTACAAGGTCCGTCCCGCCCCGGACGAGCTGCCCGGCCGCTGGGAGACGGGCACCCAGTCGCACGAGGCGCTGGCCGGTCTGCTTGGCACGTTCCGCTACCTGGAGTGGCTGGGCGTGGCGCAGGGTCGTGCGACCGGCGGGCAGGAAGCCGCTGACCACGGCCGCGCATCGCGCATGGGCCGCGCCGGGCGCCTGCGGGCAGCGCTCGGAGCCATCCGCGACTACGAGCGCAACATGACGCTCGCACTCCTCGAGGGGCTGGCGAGCATCTCCGGGCTCGCCGTCCACGGCATCACCGAGCCTGAGCGCGTCGACGAGCGTTGCCCGACGGTCGGCTTCACGATGGCCGGCCATGCGCCCGCTGAGATCGCGGCGTTCCTCGGTGCACGCGGCATCGCGACCTGGGACGGCGACTACTACGCTCACGAGCTGATCCGGGCGATCGGTCTGGCCGAGACCGGCGGGATGCTGCGCGTGGGGCTCGTCCATTACAACACCGTGGCCGAGATCGACCGGCTGGTGGAGGCGCTGCAGGAGCTGGCCGGCTGACCGACGAGCGGTCGCTGGCTCCGCTGATCGAAACCCAGCAGCCGCCGCTGGATCGAGCGGACCGCCCGCTAGGCCTCCGCGGACGAGGGCCGGACCCAGCCGGGGAGCTCGTGGCGGAGCGTGGCCAGAGGCAATGAGCCGTGGCCCAGGACCGCGTCGTGGAATGCCTTCAGGTCGAATCGATCTCCGTCCCGCTCCTCCAGCCGTCGACGCAGGATCTCGATCTCCCGCTGGCCGCTCATGTAGGCGAGCGCCTGGCCCGGCCACGAGATGTAGCGGTCGGTCTCCGTCTCCGCCTCCAGCAGGGTC
>JACDBP010000342.1 GCA_013694835.1 Chloroflexota bacterium | reverse complement strand
CGCTCGCCGACGGCGCCCTGCGGCACGCCCCCAGGCATGGAGGGCGCCTGACCGCTCGACCCAGGCTCCTCCGCTTCCACCGTGGCGGCGTACCGCGTCGGACCGGACGAGGGGATCGGGGAGGTTTCCGGCCTCGGCCAGATCCGGATCGGCTGCGGCTCGACCCGCTGCGCGTCGATCGGCTGCGCGTCGGCGACGGCCTCCACGTTGATCTGGACCGGCCGCGCGTCGCTTGGGGCGGGCATTCCCGCGGGCACGCTCGAGGGCGCGCTCACGGGCATCTTGGCCGGCTGCCAGCCGGCACGCTGCCTTCCCATGACCGTGCCGATCGACTCGCCAGCCCCGTCCGTGCCCGCCCGACGCATGGGTGGGAAGGGCGCATCGGGAGGTTCCGGCAAGCCCACCCTGCCGGCGTTGCGAGAGCCGGGGGCCAGCCGATCCACGGCGCCGGTCCCCGGGCCGCCCGGCTGCACGAAACTCGGACGCTCCACCGCTTCCCCGCGGTGCGTCAAGACCTCCGAGAGCCGCGCCTCCAGCCGCAGCGCGGCCGCGTTCTCGGGGTCGATGGTCAGCGCCTGACGCGACAGCTCATACGCGGCGCGATCGTCGTTTCGCTCCAGGGCCACGCGCGCCAGCCCAACGACGGCGATCGCATTGCGTGGGTCATTCTTCACGGCCACCCAGTACAGCCGCTCGGCCTGCTCGACCATCCCCACCATCAACGCCCGCTCCGCCTGGAGCATCATCTCGATCATCGTCCCCGTTCCCCGGCGGGCTCTGCCCGGTCCGGTGCCTCTGGTGTGTCGCGGTGCATGACGAGCCACCATTTTCGCGCGTCGGCGAGGAGGAGATCGCGGACGTTGCGTTCCGGATCGCTGATGACGGAGTCGAGCAGTCGCTCCAGGATCTCACCGAGGGCGGGGCCGGGCGGGATGCCCGCCTCACGCTGCAGGTCGTCGCCGTTCACTGCGAGATCCGCCAGGGAGAGCGGCACCTTTCGCTCCAGCTCCGCCGCGACACGATGCTCCAGCTCTGCCAGGAGGCCGGCGTCCGTGGGCAGGCCGCTGCCCACGTTGTCGGCCCGCCGAAGCGCGAACAGCCGCGGCAGGAGCGCCGGCCCGACACGCCGGATGAAGCGTCGCACCGCGGCATCGGACCAGTTCGGCTCGTAGCTGAACATGTGCCAGCGCACGAGGTCGCGGACGCAGTCGACCTCGGGTCGCGAGAATGCCATCCGGACCAGCATCCGCTCCACGAGCGCGGCCCCCGCGGTGTCGTGGCCGTGGAACCCCTCCTCGGTCTGCGTCTCGGGTTTGCCGACATCGTGAAGCAGCGCCGCGAGGTGCAGCAGCGGGTCGTCACGGCCCAGGACGGCCGATGCATCGAGCGTGGCCAGCGTATGGCCCCACAGGTCCAGGCCGTTCGACTTGTTCTGAGGGATCCCGTGCTGAGCCGCAAGCTCGGGAAGCGTCGGCCCCAGGAGGCCGAGCTCGTCCATCGACCGGAAGGCAGCGGACGGTGGCTCCGCATCCAGCATCAGCCGCAGCTCCTGGCCGATCCGCTCGGCGCTGAGGTGAAGCGCCGTCCCGGCCGCCGCCTTCATCGCCGCCCGCGTCGCCGGCTCGATGTCGAAGTGGAGCACGGCCGCCAGGCGGACGCCGCGCAGCAGGCGCAGTGCGTCCTCGTCGAACCGCGCGGCCGCGTCGCCCACCGCCCGAAGTCGGCCTGCGGCGAGGTCAGCGAAACCCCCGGTCGGGTCGACCCAGTCGATCCTCGGCTCCTCGGCCGCCCGGCCGTAGGCGATGGCGTTGACCGTGAAGTCGCGCCGGACGAGGTCCTCGACCAGGTCGTCCGTGAAGGTGACCGTGTCGGGGCGGCGATGGTCGCGGTAGACGTGATCGCGGCGGAAGGTCGTCACCTCGACGTGGTCGACCGTCACCGTTCCGAAGCGGTTCTGGTACCGGCCGCGCGGGAACAGCTCGAGGATGCGTTCGGGCAGCGCGTCGGTGGCGACGTCCCAGTCCTTGACTTGGCGCCCCAGCAGCGTGTCCCGCACGGAGCCGCCGACGACATAGCCGGCGTGACCAGCTTCCCAGAGCGGTCCGAGCACCGCCTCGACGTGCGGCGGGATCCGCAGCGGCGGCGCCATCCGCCCGCTAGTTGCGGCCGAGGAAGAGGTAGTCCCGCCAGGCTTCGTTCCGTGGATCCGCGAGGTACGGCGTGAACAGCGAGTAGACGTCGCAGCGGGGCTCGAACGGCGCGCGGTGCAACGCCATCCGTGCCTCGTCCAGCAGCTTGCCACCCTTGCGATGATTGCACGCCTTGCAGGCCGCGACCAGGTTGTCCCAGGTGTGCGCGCCACCGCGGTGGCGTGGGATGACATGGTCGAGCGTGAGGTCGTGCGTCTCGCGGGCACAGTACTGACAGGTGTGGCGGTCACGGATGAAGATCTCGCGGCGAGAGAGCCTGACGCGCGGTCGCGGTCGCTTGATGTGGTACTGGAGCCGTATCACGCTCGGCGCGCGGAAGACCTGCCGGGCCGTCCGGATATCGTGATGGTCGTACTGGATGACCTCGGCCTTTTCGCCGAACAGCAGCCGGAATGCGCGACGGGTGTCGCACACGTTGAGCGGTTCGTAATCCGAGTTGAGCAGTAGTACGACGCTGTCCATCGCTCCCTTGAGCCGGCCGGGACTCGGCCGCACATCGGGCGCATCGTAGCAACTGCGGCGAAGCTGGTCCCGGTGGGTCGCGCGGTGGGCCCGGCCCGGTCAGCTTCGGCCGATCGGGTGGCCTGTCGTCGGGTCCCAGCCGCCCGCCTGCCCGACCTTGGTCGCCACGCGGCGGCCGAGCAAGCCGCTGATGAACCGTCCGGCAGTCAGCACCCCTTCCAGGCGAACGCCGTGCTGGATACCCATGGCGTCGAGGAGGTAGACCAGGTCCTCGGTCGCGAGGTTGCCCGCGGCTCCGGGCGCGTATGGACAGCCGCCGGTGCCGGAGGTCGAGGCGTCGAAGCAGCTGATGCCGTCCTCCAGGCCCGCGACCACGTTCGCGAGTGCCGTGCCGCGCGTGTCGTGGAAGTGGTAGGCGAGGCGCTCGAGCGGGATACTGGCCGCGATGTGGCGTGCCGTCAGCTCTCGCACCTGGCGGGGCACGCCGACACCGATCGTGTCGCCCAGGCAGACCTCATCCACGCCGAGCTCCCGGAGGGCGAGCGCGACCTGGACGACCCTGGCCGGGTCGACCCGGCCCGTGTACGGGCACCCGAACGCCGTCGAGACGTAGCCGCGCGTCCACCAGCCCTCCGCCCTTGCGGCCTGGAGCACCGGCCGGAAGGCGTCCAACGACTCCGCCACGGACATCCCGATGTTGCGCCGGGTGAATTCGTCGCTGGCGGCCGTGAACACGGCGATGGCCGTCACCCCGGCGCCGCGCGCACGCTCGAGTCCGCGCATGTTCGGCACCAGCACCGGCATGCGAAGCTCCCGCATGTCGGCCAGGACAGCCGGCAGCATCGCCAGCAGCTCGGCTGCGTCGGCCAGCTGCGGGACCGACTTGGGTGACACGAAGCTGGTCGCCTCGATCTCGCGCAACCCGGCCGCCACGAGCAGGCGGATGAATTCGGCCTTCTCAGCGGTGGGGATGGGCCGCGCTTCGTTCTGGAGGCCGTCCCGCGGCCCGACCTCGTAGATCCGAACGCGGCTGGGGATCGGCATGGCCGCGAGTGTAGCCAACGGTCCGCGGAGCGCCTGCGAACTCGTGGGCGAAGGTCAGGCGAGCTCGACGAGTGCCTCGCCGCGGCTGACCGTCTGTCCGGGCTCCACGAGCACCCGCCGGACCGTCGCATCGGCAGGGGCGCTCACGGCGTTCTCCATCTTCATCGCCTCGAGGAGCAGCAAGACCTGGTGCGCCTCGACCTCCTCGCCGTCCACCACACGGACATCGAGGATGGTGCCGGGCATCGGCGCCGTCACCGTCTGACCGCCTTCGGCCGCCCGAACGGCGTGGCTGACGGCCGCGTCGACCGTGGGCGGGAGAGCGATCGTCGGACGCAATGCGAGGCCGTCGAGGTCGGCCAGCGCCACCATCATCGGGTCGGGTTCGCCGACGGCCAGTGCCCGCGGCTCGCCGATGCTCGACAGCCCGACCATCCATTCGTCGCGCTGAGGTTCGGTCGTGCTGGCGATGGGCAGGGTGCGGTCCTTCTCGCCCAGGCGGATCCGAGCAACTGGTGGCGCGTTCAGGCGAAATCCGGCTCGAGCTTGCGGTTGGCGCAGGCTGGCCGTCGCGTGATATGCCGCCGCCGCCCAGGTCTCGTCGTCGGGTACGGGTGCCTTGCCGTGCCAGTCGGCATCGATCGTCGCCGTGGTGGCGCTGGCGCCGGCGACCGGTGGATGACGCAGCAGCCAGCGCAGGAACCCTCGATTGGTCGTGATGCCGTAGACGCGGAGCTCTTCGATCGCACCAGCAAGTCGGGCAACTGCCTGCGTTCTGTCGCTGCCGTGAGCGATCACCTTGGCGAGCATCGGGTCGAACCGGGTCGTGACCTCTTCGCTCAGGTATGGATCGTTGCCGAGGTCGTGCCCGACAGCGACGCCCGCGTCCACCCGGATGCCCTCGCCACGCGGCCAGCGCACGCCCTCGATGGTCCCGGCCGACGGCACGAAGCCAGCCCACGGGTCTTCCGCATAGAGACGAGCCTCGATGGCGTGGCCCGTGAAGCGCACATCGTCCTGGCTGAACCCCAGCGCCTCGCCCTGGGCGACCCGCAGCTGGTCGGCGACCACATCCCGGCCCGTGACGGCTTCCGTGACCGGATGCTCAACCTGGAGGCGCGCGTTCAGCTCGAGGAAGTAGGGCTCGCCATCCTGGGTGATCAGGAACTCAGCGGTGCCGGCACTCCGATAGCCGGCCTCGCGGCCGAGGGCTAGCGCCCACCCGCCCAGACGCCGGCGCAGCGCCGGTGAGACGTTGGGCGAAGGCGATTCCTCGATGACCTTCTGGTGGCGCCGCTGGAGCGAGCATTCGCGTTCGCCGAGGTGGACGCCGTTGCCGTGCGCGTCGAACAGCAGCTGGACCTCCACGTGGCGTGGTGCCTCCATGTAGCGCTCGAGCACCATCCGCTCGTCACCGAACGAGCCCAGTGCCTCGCGCCGGGCGCGAGCGAGCGTCTCCGGGAACTCGACAGCGGACCGAATGACGTGCATCCCCTTGCCGCCGCCTCCGGCACTCGGCTTGAGCAGCACGGGGTAGCCGATGCGGTCGGCCTCGACGGCCAGCGCCGCGTCCGCCTGGTCGTCGCCGTCATAGCCCGGGAGGATCGGGATGCCCAGCCCCTCCGCAAGGTGGCGGGCCGCGGCCTTGTCGCCGAGCGCGCGCATCGCTCCGGGCGGCGGGCCGACCCAGACCATGCCGGCCGTCTCGACCGCTTCGGCGAACGCAGCGTCCTCGGCAAGGAAGCCCCAGCCGGGATGGACGGCATCGTTGTTGCACTCAACGGCGGCGTCGACGATCGCCTGCCGATCCAGGTAGCTCGGCACGTCCAACGTTTCATCCAGGACCATCCGCCAGGACGCGAACCCTGGCTCTGCCGGGGCCTCGAGACCGACCACCGTCATGCCCAGCTCGTGGGCCGTCCGCGCGATGCGGACGACGGGCTCCCCACGGTTGGCGATGAGGAGCCGCCGGATCGGTCTGGACGAGGTCACCGCTGTGGAAGGAACGGCGCCTTCGTGCGAGTCGAACGCCGCCGGTTGCTCGAACGCTGCGGGATCGACCTTCAGACGCGCGCCGACCGTGACCGCGGGCAGGCGTCCCTCGCGCAACCATCGCTGAACGGTCCGTGTGCTGACACCCAGTCGGCGGGCGGCTTCACCGGGTCCCATCGGGTGCCGGTCGCGGTCCGTCATGGCGCGAATGTCGCGTTCGGCGCGATGCATGTCAACCCAACCGAGGCCTCGCGCCTATGCCCTGGGTCGACTGGGAAGGTAGGGTCGACCGCATCGCGCGGGGTGCGCTCAATCCCTGGGAGACCGCCATGCCGGCGACCGCTTTTCCAGGAACGAGCGAAGGCCCTCCTGGCCCTCTGCGCTCGCCCGCTGTCCGGCGATGCGGCGTGCGGTATGCCAGCGGGTCGATTCGTGCGGCAGCCCGCGGACCTCCCGGACGATCGCCTTCGCCGCCCGTGATGCCGTCGGGCCGGCCGCCAGGATGTCGCTCAGCGCCACCTCGACGGCCGCATCGAGCGCATCAAGCCCCTCGACCACCTCGTGGACCAGCCCGATCCGCAGCGCCCGCATCGCGTCGAAACGCCGCCCACCTGGGAACAGCGCGCGGGCGTGGGTCTCACCGATCTTGGCGATGACGAACGGGCTGATGACCGCGGGCAGGATGCCGAGCCGGGTCTCGGTGAAGCCGAACTTCGCGCCGGACTCCGCGATGACGAGGTCGCTCACCGCGCAGAGGCCCATGCCGCCGCCGAGGGCCGCGCCCTGCACCCGGGCGACGACCGGCACCGGGCAGCGATCGATGGCGTCGAGCATCTCCGCCAGGACCATCGCGTCCTGCTCGTTCTGCTCGCGTGTCAGGCCGAGACTCGCCCGCATCCAGGTCACGTCGGCGCCCGCGCAGAAGCTCGGTCCATCGCCTTGCAGGACCACGGCACGCAGGCGGTGGGGTGGCTCGTCATCCAGGCGCCGGAACACCCGCCGCAGTTCGCCGATCAGCGCCGCATCGAAGGCGTTGTGGACCTCCGGTCGGGCGAGGCTGATGCGGAGCACGCTCTCACCGGGTCCCGTGCGCTGGAGCCTGAGCGATTCCCCGGCGGTCACTGGTGCGACCGTTCGTAGGCGTAGACGTCGCGAACGGCAAGCCGCTCGAGTCCCACCCGGAGCAGGTTCCGCTCGGAGACGCTCCCGGGTTCAGCCAACGAAACGAGCATGTCGCAGCCGAGCTCACGGGCGAGCGCCGCCCGAGCCGCGATCAGCGAGCGCTGCAGTCCCCTCCCACTCGCCTCTGGGCGCACGTCGCCGGCACGTAGCAGGCCGAGGTGACCGTGGATGTGCAACGAACCCACGGCGAGGGCTCGGCCGACCCCATCGAACGCCGCCAGGGTGTGCACGTCGCGCGTCGCGAGAAGGTGCGGCGCCAGGGTCGCGGTGACACCTTCGGCGCCGAACGCCGCGCCATCGGCATCGTCCAGGACCTCGGACCAGATCGCTGATTCGCTTTGGTCGAGTCGCCGGATGGTGACGCCCGGCGGCAGGGGCTGCCCGTCCACGGACGCTGGCGGCCCGACCAGGATCGCGAGGCGGTAGTCAGGCTCCGCGTCGGTCCACGGCGGTTCGTGCATCGGCAGCCAGCCTGCCACGCCGTGCCGATCGAAGTGCTCGGTGACCCTGGGGAGCAAGTGGGGCAGCGTGCGCAGGCCGTTCGCCTGGTTGAACGCGGGCCCGGGGATCGATGGCGCGGCCGCGATCGACAGCTCGCCATCGTTGAGCACCCGAACGTCCAGGCCACCGGCGATCGCCGCGCGCCAGAGCCGCAAGTTGGACGCCTGTTCGAGCCGGTCGATGCGCGCCATGAGCCCTGCCCGCTCCCCGAGCGAACCGGGCTCCGGCGGTAGCAGCGTTATCGGGTCACCCGGCCGAACGGTCCCATCACGCACGACCCTGGCGTACATCCTGCTGTCGGAGGGGTGCGTCAGGATCGAGATCCGGCCGAACCGGCCGTCGCGGAAGTTGGGCCGCTGCGTGTTGCACGGCATCGCGGGCGTCGTCAGCTCGAGCACGACCTCGCTGCCGACCTCCACACGGGTGCCCGCTGGGATCGTGGACCAGTCGAGGCCGGTCGTGGTCAGGTTCTCTCCGACGCCGCCCGGCTCCGTCGGATGGCCCTCTGCCTGGAGCCGTTCGATCGCCTCCATGCC
The DNA here is from genome assembly GCA_013694835.1 of Chloroflexota bacterium. GTDB lineage: Bacteria > Chloroflexota > Limnocylindria > Limnocylindrales > CSP1-4 > JACDBP01. Next base: position 5,498 of record JACDBP010000342.1, on the reverse strand, counting down.
GTAGAGGCAGACGGCGCGGAACGGCCCGCCGTGCACGGTGTCTTCGCGGTGCCTGTCGCCCTCCAGGCCCAGTCGCGTGACGCGCGCCTCGGCGACGGGCAGCTTGGGCAGGCCGCCAGGTGACACGTTGACCTGGTAGACACGCCCGGCAGACGGAGGGATCGCCACTGCGCGAGGATAGAGGCTCCCTGGAGCAAGCTCCCGATGCATCTCCGCACCCAGATCCGCTACCTGGTCGTCCTGGCGGCATTGACCGCCGGGTGCGCGGCCGGTCCGCTTCACGCGGACGGGGAGCCGATCACGATCGAGAAGCCGGCTCCCGGCTGATCGGCGCGTTCACATCCGGAAGACGCCGAACTTCGTTTCCGGGATCGGTGCACTGAGCGCGGCGCTGATGGCGATAGCGAGCACGTCGCGGGTCTGGGCCGGGTCGATCACGCCGTCGTCCCAGAGGCGGGCGGTCGAGTAGTAGGGGTTGCCCTGGCGCTCGTACTCGGCAAGGATCGGGGCCTCGAACGCGTCGCGCTCCTCCTGGCTCGGCCACTCACCGCCGGGAAGTGATGCGGCTCGGACCGTGGACAGGACGCGGGCCGCCTGGGCGCCACCCATCACTGAGATGCGGGCGTTCGGCCACATCCAGAGGCCGCGGGAGCCATAGGCGCGCCCGGCCATGCCGTAGTTCCCGGCACCGAACGAGCCACCGATGATGACCGTGAACTTGGGCACCTCGGCGCACGCGACCGCGGTCACCAGCTTCGCGCCATCCTTCGCGATGCCGCCCGCCTCGTACTCGCGGCCGACCATGAACCCCGTGATGTTCTGCAGGAACAGCAGCGGCACCTTGCGCTGACAGGCAAGCTCGATGAAGTGGGCTCCCTTGAGCGCCGACTGGCTGAACAGCACGCCGTTGTTGGCAAGGATGCCGACGGGGTAGCCGTCGAGGTGCGCGAAGCCGGTCACAAGAGTCTCGCCGTAGCCAGGCTTGAACTCGTGGAACTCGGAGCCGTCCACCAGGCGGGCGATCACCTCGCGGACGTCGTAGCCGCGGCGGTTGTCCGCGGAGACCACGCCGTAGAGGCCGGTCGGATCGTCCGCCGCGGGCGGCGTGCCGTGACCGCCGTGGCCGTCCGGCAAGGGGGCGTCTCCGTTGCCCGTTCGGACCGCGGGCTCGAGCGGGTCCCGTCGATGCCACGGCGGGTCGGGCTTGCGCCAGGCGAGCGAGTCGACGATCTGTCGTCCGAGTGCCAGGGCATGCTCGTCGTCGAGTGCCTCGTGGTCCGCAACACCTGAGATGCGGGCGTGGACGGCGGCGCCGCCGAGCTCCTCGGCCGTCACGTCCTCGCCGGTGGCGGCCTTCACCAACGGCGGCCCCCCGAGAAAGATGGTGCCCGTGCCACGGACGATGACCGTCTCGTCGGACATCGCGGGCACGTAGGCCCCCCCGGCGGTGCAGGAGCCCATCACGAGGGCCACCTGCGGGATGCCCTCGGCCGACATCTGCGCCTGGTTGTAGAAGATCCGCCCGAAGTGGTCGCGGTCCGGGAAGACGTCGTCCTGGAGTGGCAGGAAGGCGCCCCCGGAATCGACCAGGTAGATGCACGGCAGGCGGTTGGCAAGGGCGATCTCCTGGGCTCGGAGATGCTTCTTGACGGTCATCGGGTAGTACGTGCCGCCCTTGACGGTCGCGTCGTTGGCGACGATCACACACTCCACCCCGCTGACCCGCCCGATGCCGGTGACGATGCCCGCGCCCGGCGCATCGTCCTCGTAGAGGCCGTTCGCGGCGAGCGGCGTGAGCTCCAGGAAGGGCGCCGCGGGGTCGAGCAGACGGTCGATCCGCTCGCGGACCGGCAGCTTGCCGCGCTCCCTGTGTCGCTGGACTGAGCGCTCATCGCCGCCGGCGCCGCGGTCGGTGAGCTCCCGGGTTCGACGGCGCAGGTCGTCGACGAGGGCTCGCATCGCCGCGGCGTTGGCCCGTGCCTCATCGCTGCTCGGATCGATGCGGGTCCGGATGACTGCCACCCGCCGATGATAGTCACGAGCGCGTCGCCGAGGTCAGCGGGAGTGGGCCGCCGTCACGCGAAAGGGGGGAGGCCGCTGGGCCTCCCCCCTCGATGGACCTCCCGGCGCGGCCGGCATGGTCGCTAGGCGCCGGCGATCGAATCGGCGTTGATCGCCCCGGCCGGCACCTTCTGCTCCTGCTCGCCGCCGACTTCATCCCAGATCCTGACGTCCTTCGTCTCGCGGACGAAGCGCCAGCCGATGAAGGCCGTCATCAGCGCCACGATGATGGGGTAGGCCAGACCGGCCAGGGGGTTGGCGAATGCCACAGCCAGGGCCGTGAAGATCAGCGGCAGGAACCCGCCGAACCAGCCGTTGCCGATGTGGTAAGGGATGGACAGCGACGTGTAGCGGATGCGCGCCGGGAAGTACTCCACGAGGAAGGCAGCGATAGGCCCGTACACCATCGTCACGTAGAGAACCTGGATGAAGATGAGCGCGATGAGGGCCAGGTGGTTCGGGGTCGTATGGAGGGTGATGGCTGCGCCGGCGGCATTCGTACCGGGTGTGCCCGGACCCGCGAAGTTCGTCATCAGGATGTAGATGGGGATGTACGTGATCGCAGCCAGGAGACAGCCGCCGAGGATGATCGGTTTGCGGCCGATGGTGTCGGAGAGCCGCCCGAAGAACAGGAAGAACGGCGTGGCCAGTGCGATCGCGACACCGGTGATGAGGTAGGAATCCTGGAACGGGATGTTGAGCGTGTTCTGGAGGAAGAACAGCGCTTGGAACTGGCCCTGGTACCAGACCACGGCCTGTCCGGCGGTCATGCCGAACAGCGCCAGCAGGATCAGCCGTCGGTTGGGGGCGTTGCCGAACGACTCCCGCCACGGAGACGTGGAGGACTGCCCCGCGTCCTTCAGCCGCGTGAAGAGCGGCGTCTCGCGAAGCCGCAGCCGAACGTAGAGCGCCATCGCCACCAGCACCGCTGAGAACAGGAACGGGATGCGCCATCCGAACTCGCGGAACTGCTGGTCGCCCATCGAGACCCGGAAGATGAGGATGACCGTCAGCGCCATCAGCAGACCGACCGTCGCGGTGGTCTGGATCCAGCTTGTGTAGAAGCCCCGCTTGTGGTCGGGCGAGTGCTCCGCGACGTAGATCGCCGCGCCGCCGTACTCGCCGCCGAGCGCGAGGCCCTGGAGGAGTCGCAGGAAGACGAGCAGGATCGGCGCCAGGATGCCGATCTGCGAGTACGTCGGCAGCAGGCCGACGGCGGCAGTCGAAAGACCCATCAGGGTGATGGTCACGAGGAAGGTGAACTTCCGACCGACGATGTCGCCGATGCGGCCGAAGAACGCCGCACCGAATGGTCGGACCGCGAAGCCGGCTCCGAAGGCGGCCAGCGACGACAGGAGTGCGGCGACCTCGTTGCCTGGCGGGAAGAACTGCGTGGCGAAGAAGGACGCCAACACGCCGTAGAGGTAGAAGTCGTACCACTCGATCGTAGTCCCCGCTGCCGAGGCCCCGATCACGAACGGGAGTTTGTACTTGTAGACGCTTTGCTGATCGCTGGTGCCAGTCGCGGGTGTGGTCGCCAAATCACGCTCCTTTGACTTACGACAACGCCGAACAACGGGCCTCGGCCCCGCCGCTGAAGGTCGCCTCGACGCACCTCCTCACTGCCGCGTCCGCTTGGTCGGGCGGCGCTGGTATCCCATCCCCCACTCCGTTTCGAGGCACGGCTGAGGGAAGGGCACGAGCTTCTGCGAGCCGGCTCCGATGAGGCCTCCTGGGAATCAGCTGCCCCGGCTCGATGTCGGACACTCTAACCAGCCGATGCAAGCGTCCGGCGACCTCATGCGATAATCGCGCGACCGTGGTGACCGCTCCTCCCCGTGCGGGCGAGGACCCCGCTGCCGGGCGGATCGCCGTGCCGCTTCGCTGCTCGTAAAGGAACGAGCACGGGGCGACGGAGTGCCACGCTGAGAGACTTGAGGTCCGCGACCACCACATGACCGTTCAGACTTCCACATGGGCGACCAAGAAGGGCCTCGCCCAGATGCTCAAGGGCGGCGTCATCATGGACGTCGTTACGCCCGACCACGCCCGGATCGCGGAGGATGCCGGCGCCGTCGCGGTGATGGCGCTCGAGCGCGTTCCCTCGGACATCCGTGCCACGGGCGGCGTGGCTCGCATGTCCGACCCCTCGATGATCGAGGGGATCATGAACGCCGTGACCATCCCGGTGATGGCCAAGGCCCGCATCGGCCACTTCGTCGAGGCGCAGGTCCTGGAGTCGCTCGGTGTCGATTACATCGACGAATCCGAGGTCCTGACGCCGGCGGACGAGGTCAACCACATCGACAAGCACCAGTTCAACGTCCCGTTCGTATGCGGCTGCCGCGACCTCGGGGAGGCACTCCGGCGAATCAATGAGGGCGCCGCCATGATTCGCACCAAGGGCGAGGCGGGCACGGGCAACATCGTCGAGGCTGTGCGCCACATCCGCGCCCTGCAGGCGGGTATCCGCGCCCTGCAGTCGAAACGAGGGGACGAGCTGTTCGTGGCCGCCAAGGAGCTCCAGGCACCGTACGAGCTGGTCAGGGGCATCGCCGAGAGCGGAAGGTTGCCGGTGGTGAACTTCGTCGCCGGCGGCATCGCCACACCGGCCGACGCGGCGCTGGCGATGCAGCTCGGCGCAGAGGGTGTGTTCGTCGGCTCGGGTATCTTCAAGTCGGAGGATCCGGCCCGCACCGCGAACGCCATCGTCCAGGCCACGACCCATTTCGAGGACCCGCGGATCATCGCGGAGGTCTCCAAGGGGATCGGCGCGCCGATGCTGGGGATCGAGATGGGCGCCATCCCGGAAAGCGAGCGCCTGGCGGTCCGCGGCTGGTAGGGCGCGCCGGCGAGCGGCGCGGTCGAACGGCGCTGCCATGAGGATCGGGGTGCTGGCGCTGCAGGGCGCCTTCTACGAGCACATCCAGCTGCTTCGCCAGCTCGGCGTCGAGGCTACCCCGGTGCGCCTGCCGTCCGACCTGGACGGCTTGGCTGGTCTCGTCCTGCCCGGCGGCGAGAGCACCGCGATGCGCAAGTTGATCGAGCGCTGGGGCCTCCGCGAGCCGATCCTGGATCTCGCACGCCAGGGTGCCCCGATGCTCGGGACCTGCGCCGGGATGATCCTGCTCTCGAAAGACATCATCGATGGGGATGAGCCCGTCCTGCCACTCCTCGATGTGTCCGTGAAGCGCAACGCCTTCGGGCGCCAGCTAGAGTCGTTCGAGGCGGATCTGGACGTCCCGATCCTCGGTGACCTACCCGTTCACGCTGTCTTCATCCGAGCCCCCGTTGTCGACCGCGTCGGCAGGGACGTCGAGGTGATGGCACGGCTCGATGACGGGCGCCCTGTCGCGGTTCGGGAGCGCAACGTCCTTGCGACGGCCTTCCACCCGGAGTTGAGCGGCGAGACACGCTTCCATCGGCTACTGACGACG
>JACDBP010000282.1 GCA_013694835.1 Chloroflexota bacterium | reverse complement strand
GGATCCCGCCGTCGAATCGCTCGCCAAGGAGGACCACGTGTCCCTGCAACCACTCCAGACCGACGCCAGGGCACGCCAGGAGGCGCTCCGGCACGAAGCCCAGCAGCGCCGTCTTGCCAGGATGCTGCCGCCCGGAACGGAGGGTCCGACCCACCACGCGGCTCACGTCGCGCATGGCGCCGCCTCTCCGATCGCCTCGCTACGCCTGCGCGTGGGGCACGCGCTCGTGCTCATCGGCACGGCGCTGGAGGGCGGCTCCGCCGAGGACCCGGCACCGACGCGCTGACCCGACCTCGGGTCATCGGCTCCCGGCTCCCGCGACGCCCGCCCTCTCCCACGGCGGGGCGTCGTACTACCTGGGCGGTCGACGGCTGCGCGGCACGCGGCCGGACTGGAAGGGGCCGACGCGAAATCGCTGGCCGCAAGTGGCTCGGACTCACGCACGCGGACGCCTGCGGTGCCAGACCTCCACGGCCGAGAGCTCCTCAACGCCCTGGATCAGGTGCACAGCATCGAAGCCATCGCGCCCGAGATGCGGCAGCGACCGCTGGAAGAAGCGGTGCTGGCGCCGGACGACGCCGGCGGCGACCTGGCGGCCCGTGCGTGCCTCGTTCCAGGCAAGACAGACCTCGACCGGCAGGTCGAAGGCCACTGCGATCGCCGGACACGCGGCACTCCACGCTAGGTCCAGTGCCTGCCCCCGTGCATCGAGTGCCAGGTTCGTCGCGTCGATCACCACGGTCCCGCCGCCCGCGAGCCGGGTCGCCGCCGCCGCGTAGAGCGCCGCAAAGGCCTCGACGCTGATCCCCTGGTCCGCCTCTCGGCCCGTGAGCGAGGCTCGGAAGGCATCCGAGGAGAAGTCTCGGCCGCGGCGAAATGGCGCCGCGCGAAGGTGGACTTCCCCGACCCCGACGGACCGATGAGCGCCACGACCGCCATGGCCGGTACCACGATCCGCGGCGGCCGGGCACCATCAGCTGCTGAGGCATCCCGCTGGACGTTCGTGTCCACACCTACCATCCGCGTATCCGTATCGAGGGACCGATGAGCACCGTACCCGATGCCGCGGGGGCCCTGGTCGCGCACACGCAGGCGGACCGTCCCACGCGCGCGCTGCCGTTGGTGCACCTGCTCGAGCTGTCCGTCTACTGGCTGGGCATCAACGCCATCTGGGCCGCGCTTCACGATGTGATCCTGCCGCGCCGGCTGGAGGACATCGTCGGGATCCTCGATGCCGGCAAGGCGCTCGGCATCGTCACCACGGCCGGTGTCGTGATGGCGATCCTCGTCCAGCCGACCGCCGGCGCGATCTCCGACTACACGGTCTCCCGCTGGGGGCGACGCAAGCCGTACATCGCGGTCGGCGCCACGCTGGACGTGCTGTTCCTCATCGGCATCGCGACCGCAAACTCGTTCCTGCTCATCGTGGTGTTCCTGGTCCTCCTACAGTTCTCGTCGAACCTTGCGCAGGGCCCGTTCCAGGGCTACGTGCCCGACCTGGTCCCGGCCCGCCAGGTGGGCCTCGCCAGCGGCCTCATGGGGGTGATGATCGTCCTCGGCCAGGTCGTGGGCGTGGGGCTTGCGTCGATCGGGCTCGTGCTCGGCGACTTCGTGCTGGTGACCGTCGCGCTCGGGGTCGTCCAGCTGCTGGCGGCTGTCATCCTGCTTGCCACGGTCCGCGAGGGTCGAGCCGCTCCGTCACGCGACGGGCGCTCGTGGCTCGAGATCGCCCGAACCACCTGGGGCACGGACGTGCTGCGCGAACGGTCGTTCGTATGGCTCGTCGCCTCTCGCCTCTGCTTCCTCGCCGCCCCGGCGATCATCACCGGCTTCGCGCTCTACTACCTGAACCGGTCGCTCGGCATGACCGACCGGGAGGCTGGGACCTGGCTGTTCGCGATCCTCGGGGTCGTCGGCGCGGCCACTGCCGTCACGACCTATCCGGCCGCGCGGCTTTCGGACCGTTTCGGACGCAAGCCGGTCATCTACGCCAGCTGCCTGGCGGGGGCACTCGGCACCGTCGGGGTCATCCTCGCCCCCAACATCCTGGTGGCGATCGCCTCGCTGATCCCGGTCGGCATCGCCATCGGCGCATTCCTGGCGGTCGACTGTGCGCTCATGACCGACATCATCCCGAAGGCGACCAGCGGCCGCTATATGGGCATCTCGAACGTCGCCACCGCCTCGGCGGGACCGGTCGGCCTGCTCTTCGGCGGCGTGGTGCTCGACGCCGTCACCCGGACCGACGTCGCGGCCGGGCCGCGCATCGCCTTCTTCGTGACGCTGATGTTCTACGCGCTCGGCGCCCTGTTCCTGGTGCCGGTTGACGCACGGCGTCGGGAGGACTGA
>JACDBP010000280.1 GCA_013694835.1 Chloroflexota bacterium | reverse complement strand
GCGGGGTGCGAGCGCGGGGAACGGCCGTCTGCTGGCGATGGTCGGCAAGGGCGTGACGTTCGATTCGGGCGGCATCAGCATCAAGCCTGCGGACCGGATGGAAGAGATGAAGATGGACAAGACGGGGGCGTGCACGGTCCTGTCGGCCATCGCCACGGTCGCCGAGCTCGCTCCCGGTACGCCGCTGTTGGCGGTTGCGCCGGCGGTGGAGAACATGCCCGGCCCCCACTCGACGCGCCCCGGCGACATCGTCACGGCGCTCAACGGCAAGGTCGTGGAGATCAACAACACCGACGCGGAGGGCCGCCTCATCCTCGGCGACGCGCTCGTCTGGGCTGAGCGGGAGGGCGCGACCCACCTCGTCGACGTGGCGACCCTCACCGGCGCGGTCGAGCGCGCGTTCGGCAAGCTCATCACCGGCGGATTCGGCACGCCGCAGGCCTGGTGGGACGAGATCCATGCCGCCGGCGCACGCCAGGGCGAGCGCTACTGGCAGGTTCCGCTCATCGATGACTACCGGGTCGACATGGAGAGCTGGTACGCCGACTTCACGAACACCGGCACCCCCGAGGGCGGGCTGATCAAGAGCGGCCTGTTCCTGAAGGAGTTCGTGACCAGGCCGTGGGCCCACCTGGACATCGGCGGATCGGGCTACCTGCGGCGCGCGACCCCATGGGCGGCCCGTGGCGCGACCGGCGTGACCCACGCGACCCTGGTCGAGTTGGCGCTCGGCGGCGTCTGAGCCCCGCAGGCAGCGAGGCGCGGACGTTCGTGACCGATGGACCCGCGCATCCTGCTGTTCGCCGTTTGTGGTGGCCTGGTGGGTCTTGCTGCCGACCGGCTCGCCGCGCGGTGGCCTTCGCAGCGATGGCGCACGAGCCCGACTGAGGAGCGTCCGGTTCGAAGGGGCCTGGACTGGCGCACCCCGACCCTCGTCGGCGTGGGAGCGCTCGCCTTCGGCGCCCTCGCCGCTCGATGGGCAGAACCGCGCGACATGGTCATCCTCGTGGCCTGGTTCGCGGCGCTGATGGTGCTCCTGGCGACCGATCTCGACCGGAGGCACCTGCCGGACCTGCTCACGCTGCCGCTGATGCCCATCGCGCTGCTGCTCGTCGTCGCGGGCTTCGATCCGCTGCTGGAGGGCAGTGAGCTGGGTCTCGTCAGCGCCATCGCGGCAGGGATCGGGGCACCCATCGTGCTCGCGGCAAGCAGCAGGTTGCTCCGCGGCGGCATCGGCGCGGGCGATCTGAAGCTGGCCGTGAGCCTCGGGTTGTTCTCGGGTGCCAGCCGGCTCGGGGCGGGAGTCGTGCTCGCCCTGGCCGCCTCATCGATCGTGCTGATGGTGCTTCTCGTCACGCGACGGCTGTCGCGGAACTCCGTGATCCCTTTCGGCCCGGTGCTCATCGCGGGTGGCTTTCTGGCGGCATTGCTGGGTTGACCGGGACGCCGGCTCGCCCGGTGGGCGATCGGGTGCGCACTTGCATCCGACGAATCGGGTGGGCTATGCTCCGCGGAACCGGAGCCGTCTCGCGCGGGTGCCCTCTCGCCGGACGCATGATCGGTGGGCTGGTTAAGGCCCGGGCGTGTGCCGCGCCCGGCGGAGGTGGCCTTCACGAGGATGCGTGACCGATGCCGGGCCTGAGGGGCGAGCGACGCCGTTTCCGCACCTTCGCGACGGTCCTGCTGACCCTCCCGATCCTCTTCTCCGGCTTCGGCGACGCTCCGGCCGTGCAGGCCGACGCCCTTTCCGAGGCCAAGGCACGCCAGGTCCAGCTGCAGCGGCAGATCGACGCGCAGCGGCAGCGGCTCGGCGCCCTTCGCGACGACGAGCGGTCGCTCAGGAAGTCCCTCGGCACCACCGAGCAGAAGCTCGACGCCATCAATGCCGATCAGGCGGAGCTGCGCGGTCAGATCGACGCTGCGACCGCAGAGCTCGACGCGGTCCAGGTCCGCTACGACGCGCTGGCGACCGAGATCGATCAGCTCGACTGGACGCTGGCGATCCTCAAGGACGAGCTCGACAACGGCGAGCGCGATCTCGCCGACCGTCGGCGCCTGCTGGCCGCCAGGCTCGGAGAGGCCTACCGCACCCAGCAGACGACCCTTCTCGAGCAGATGCTCTCGGCAGATTCCTTCACGGACGTGTTCGCCGAGATCGATGCCTTCCTCCGATTCGGCGACCAGGACCGGCGGCTGGCCGAGCAGATCGAGCGTGACCAGGCCTCGCTCGCGTCGCTCCGCCAGCTCACGACCGCGACGCGTTACCGCACCGATCAGCTCCGGCTCGACGCGCGCCGGCAGGCGATCGCCATCGCCGAGCAGCGGCGCGACCTCCGTGCTGCCAATGCCCGCCTCGCCAAGCTGGAGGCGGAGACGAAGCGGCTCCAGGGCCAGCAACTCGCCGAGTACGGGAAGACCACCGTCGACCGTGCCGATGCCGCGCGCCAGCTCGCTGCGCACCGCGCCGCCGACGAGAAGCTCAAGGAGCACGTCAAGGTGCTCATCGCGGCCGAGCGCAGGCGCCAGGCGGAGGAAGCGCGACGGAGGGCCGAAGAAGAGGCGCGGCGGCAAGCCGCTGAGGAGGAGCGCAAGCGGCGCGAGGAACAGGCGGCCAACCGGACCCCCAGGCCGACGGCGAAGCCGCAGGCGACGCCGAGACCCCCGCCCCGTCCGACCCCCGACGGTCCGCTGCGCTGGCCGGTCGCCGGCATCATCACCCAGGAGTTCGGCTGCACGGGCTTTCCCTGGGAACCGCCCCGCGGCGACTGCGCCCATTTCCACGACGGGATCGACATCGCGGGCGCCAGTGGCACGCCGATCCGTGCCGCGGCGGCCGGGATCGTGGTGTTCTCGGGCTGGAATCCGTACGACGACCCACGCGACCCCGCCTGGGTCGTGACGATCGCCCATGCGGACGGGATGGTCACCTGGTATGCCCACATGCTGCCGCGGCGCCCGCCCGGCACCCGCGCCGGATCACGCGTCCGCGCCGGCCAGATCATCGGTTTCATGGGCAACACCGGCAACAGCACCGGCGTGCACCTGCATTTCCAGCTGGATCGCTACGACCGCGCGGTCAACCCGCGTCGGTATATCTGAAGAGGGTCGGCAGGCTCGGGTCGGTTGACGCTCAGGTGCAAGGCCCGGTGTAGCATCGAGGCGTGAGCGCCCGAGGCATCATCGCCGTCATCCTCGCCGGCGGTGAGGGTGAGCGCCTTTCGATCCTCTCGGCCCTGCGCGCCAAGCCTGCGGTCCCGTTCGCGGGCAAGTACCGGATCATCGACTTCAGCCTCAGCAACTGCGTCAACTCCGACATCGACAACGTCGTCGTCCTGACGCAGTACAACCCCCGATCGCTCAACGACCACATCGGGCTGGGCCGGCCGTGGGACCTGGACCGAAACCGCGGCGGCGTCCGACTGCTCCAGCCGTACATCGCCCGCGGCCGCCCTACCGAGTGGTACCGCGGCACCGCCGACGCCGTGCTGCAGAACATGCACACCATCCAGGAGGCGGACGGTGACCTGGCACTCATCCTGGCCGGTGACCACATCTACAAGATGGACTACCAGCCGTTCATCGCGGCGCACCGGCGGCGGCGGGCCGACGTGACCATCGCGGTGATGCCGGTGCCGATCGGGGAGGCGCATCGATTCGGCATCCTGGCGTTGGGCGAGAACCAAGAAGTCGTCGACTGGCAGGAGAAGCCGCAGCATCCGAAGAGCGATCTGGCGAGCATGGGCATCTACGTCTTCAGCAAGCGGGCGATGCTCAGGTACCAGTCCGAGCACCGGATCGGTCCGACGGCAAGCGTCCACCGGAGCATGGTCAGTCACGGCTGCGCGATCAACGGGACAGTGGAGCGGTCGGTGCTCTCGCCCGGCGTGAAGGTGGAG
>JACDBP010000276.1 GCA_013694835.1 Chloroflexota bacterium | reverse complement strand
TACCCTCAGGCGGCGCTCGCCGCGGTCCTCCCCGCGGTCCTCGCCCCGTCCTTGAGCCGCTTCCGCAGCAGCGCCAGCACCGCGACCTCCTCCGGACGCAGGTCCTCGGTGGACGCAAGCTCCTCCTCCGTCCGCTGGACGGCGACCTGCACCATCGAGCCGTCGAGGTACGCATCGACCACCGCCGGATGCACGTAGCACTTCCGGCAGACGGCGGGCGTGTTGCCGAGCGTCTTCGCGACCGATTCGATCGCCCGCACCACATTCTGCTTGCCCGCAGCATCGTCATCGAACTCGCGGACCGCCTGAAGCGCCACTGCCGCGAGCACGGTGCCCGCCCATGTGCGGAAGTCCTTGGCCGTGAAGTCACCGTCGGCGGCGTCGCGGATGTAGGCGTTGACATCGGCGGACTCGATCGGCTCGGGCTTGCCGTTCTCGTCCTCGTAGGTGAACAGTCGCTGACCGCCAAGCTCATCACACCTCTTCACGATGCGCGCCAGGCGCCGGTCGCGTACATCCACCTCGTGGCGCTTGCCACTCTTGCCCTTGAAGGCGAAGCGGATCCGGGAACCCGCCACGTCGACATGCTTATCGAGCATGGTCGTCAGGCCGTAGGAGCGGTTGTCGCGTGCGTACTCCTCGTTGCCGACGCGGATGAACGTGGTCTCGAGGAGCGCCACGATGGTCGCCAGCACCTTCTCGCGCGGCAGTCCCGGCCTGGACAGGTCCTTCCGGACCCTTGCCCGGATCCGCGGCAGTGCCTGTGCGAAGGCGATGGTCCGCTGGTACTTGCTGTCGTCGCGGACGGAACGCCAGCGCGGGTGGTAGCGATACTGCTTGCGGCCCCTGGCGTCACGCCCAGTGGCCTGGATGTGGCCGTTCAGGTTGGGACAGATCCAGACCTCGGTCCACGCCGGGGGGATGGCGAGCGAGCGGATGCGCCGGATCTCGTCGCGGTCGCGGATCGGCTTTCCCTCCGGGTCGCGGTAGCCGAAACCCTTGCCCGATCGCCGTCGGGCGATGCCCGGATCGTCGTCGTTGACGTAGCGAAGGTTGGCTGCCCCGGCGGCCGCGACCGGATCGGCCAACAACTCGGCGGGGTCCGGAGCGGCCTGCATGCGGCGAGGACGCAGGATGCGTCGTGACGTGGTTGCCATCCGGGCAGCCTGCCGGCTGCGCCATTACAACGACGACGCATGGATCCTCGGAGAGACTTCGGTATGCGCTTGCAGCATGGGCCTCGCACGGGCCGGTCATGACTGCAACGAGACCGCCCCGATGCTCCGTCCGCCCAGCGACGGGTCCGGCCCGGTCGTCCGTGCGGCATGAAGCCCCCTGGAGGATCATTCGAGATGACCCGTTGCAGCGGCGACGCCGGGTGACCGCCAGTCCCCAGCTCGCCGACCACACTCCGTTGGGTGCTGGTCCGACCGCAGGCGTCGACATTCGGTATCCCGTCGTGATGCAGGAGGTATCCCGAAGCTTCGGGGATCTCGTCGCCATCGATGGCATCTCGCTGACAGTCCCGGCCGGCAACATCCTCGGCGTGATCGGCCCCAGCGGGTCGGGCAAGACCACCACGATCAGGACGCTGACGGGCGCCGTCGAGCCCACCTCCGGCGAGGTCCGAGTCCTGGGCGAGGATCCGCGCTGCTTTACCCGCCACGCGCGCGAGAGCATCGGCTACATGCCCCAGTCGTTCGTGCTCTATCCGGACCTGACCGCGCGCGAGAACGTCGACTTCTCGGGCTCGCTCTTCGGGATGCTATGGCGCCGCCGGCATCACCGGGTACGCGAGGTCCTGGAGCTGGTGGACCTGTGGGACGCTCGGAGCCGGCGTGCTTCACGTCTGTCGGGCGGGATGCAGCGTCGCCTGGAGCTCGCCTGCACGCTGGTCCACGAGCCGTCACTGCTGTTCCTCGATGAGCCGACGGCCGGACTCGACCCGTTGCTGCGCCAGTCGGTCTGGACGGAGTTGAAACGCCTCCGAGGCACCGGCCGCACGATGCTGGTGACGACCCAGTACGTGGGCGAGGCCGAGTACTGCGACGCGGTGGCCATGATCTCGCGTGGCCAGCTGATCGCCCTCGCCACCCCCGACGATCTCCGCCGACAGGCGACCGGTGGGGATGTCCTGGAGCTCGAGCTCAGCGCACCATTCGACGGTGCCGCCCTGCACGGCGTGGAAGGCGTGCTCCGCGTAGAGCAGCGCGGCGATCGCGGGCTGCTCATCACCGTGGCCGATGCCGGCACCGTCAGCCCCCGTCTCGTGGACGCCGTCACGGCGCAGGGTGGCGATGTCGCCTCCAGCCGCGAGTTCCGGCCGAGCTACGACGAGATCTTCGCGACGCTGGTCCAGCGCCACGACGCGGTGCTCGGGGCACGCGGCCAGCCCGTGGCGAGGGACGACTGATGTGGGGGATCGCCAAGAGCCTGACGCGGATCTATTCCACGGTCAAGAAGGAGCTGCTCCAGATCGCCCGGCGTCCCGGCGCCTTCCTGAGCCTCATCCTCGGCCCGTTCCTGATCATGGCCCTGTTCGGGGCGGGCTACAGCGGCGTGCGCCGGGCGCTCGACACCGTCCTCGTGATCCCCGAGTCGACCAGCCTGTCGCGCGAGCCCGGCTATTACCAGGACCTCGTCGGGCCTGCGCTGCGGATCGTCGACATCCGGTCGGACGCGACGAGCGCTCGCGACGACCTCGCCCGCCAGGTCATCGACATCGTGGTCGTCGCGCCCGGCGACCTCGAGAAGACCTTCCGGGAAGGCAGGCAGTCGCAGATCGGCGTCGAGTACAACCAGATCGACCCGGTGCTCAAGGCCTACGCCGACTTCCTGGCGTATCGCCTGGCAGGCGAGGTGAACCGCGAGATCCTGCGCCGCGCCGTGGCCGAGGGCGAGACCTACGCCGTGCGCCAGGGCGTGGACCCGCAGCAGATCGCGATCCCCCCGGAAGTGGTCGCCGCTCCGACCATCGCGGTCGCGCAGAACCTGGCGCCGACTTCGCCGAACGTGCTGGCGTTCTTCGGACCTGCCGTGTTCGCGCTGATCCTCCAGCACATGGCGGTCACGTTGTCCGCGTTATCCCTCGTCCGGGAGCGCCTCAGCGGGACCTTCGAGCTGTTCCGGGTCTCGCCCGTCAATGGTCTCGAGATCCTGCTCGGCAAGTACGTTGGCTTCGGCATCATCGCCGCGATCATCTCGGCGATCGTCACCGGGTTGCTGGTGGGGGTGCTCGGCATCCCGATGCTCGGCAGCCCCGCTTTGTTCGGACTGGTCATCGCGCTCCTGGTGTTGGCCTCGCTGGGCGTGGGCCTGCTCATCTCCGTGGTCTCGGATTCGGAGCGGCAGGCCGTGCAACTATCGCTGCTTGTCCTGCTCGGATCGGTGTTCTTCAGCGGTTTCGTGCTGCCGGTGCAGGAGTTTCGCCCGGAGTTGCAGGTGGTCTCGTACGCTCTGCCGGTAACCCACGGCATCCGCCTCCTGCAGGACATCATGCTGCGGGGCGGCACGGTGGTGGAGTGGCAGATCTGGGTCCTGGCGCTGGTCGGCGCAGTGCTGTTCGTGATCACGGGGCTGCTGCTGCAACGCAGCCTCAAGCGAGCCTGACAGGGAGGCGGACGGCTGGACGACGGGATGCGGGGGACAGCGAAGGCCGACCGCACCGGCTCGACCGCCGGCGTGGGCGTTTCGCGACCGAAGGTCCCCGAGGACGACGTCGCCGACGTGGTCGCCGACGTGGTCGACGCGGCCGCCGAGGCGACGTCAGCACGCCAGGCGCGACGACGGCGCCGCGCGATCCGGACGCTGGGGGTGGGGCTGATCGCCTACGGGGTGATCGGGATCGTGCTGCTGGCGGCCACGACGGTCGGGGTGGCGGGTCCGCTGGGCGGACTCACCAAGCTGACCGAGTCGGTGGAGGACCAGCGTCAGGGGTTGATCAGGGCCCTCGACACGACGGCTCGCACGCTGGGCAACGCGGGCTCGGGAATCGGGCGCCTTGAGGACAGCCTGACCCAGGCGTCGTCGTCCACCACCCAGGCCGCGAACCTGTCGCGGGGCGTTTCGGCCACCATGAGCCAGCTCTCGGTGGCGATGGGCATCGACTTCTTCGGGACGAAGCCGCTCATCGGGCTGCAGTCCTCGTTCGACGAGGCGGCACGCCAGCTGTCGGAGCTCGGCGCCTCGATCGATGGCATCGGTGCGGCCCTGGCGGCGAACCGTTCGGATATCAGGGTCACAGAGGCCGATATCGAGGAGTTGCGCGTCGAGGTCCAGAGCATCGCCCGCGAGCTTCGCACGGGCCCGCGGCTGGAGGTCTCCGCCGGGATCGTGGACGGCGTGCGGCTGGTCCTGTTCGGGGTGATCGGCTGGCTCAGCCTCCTGTCGCTCGGCATCACGGCGCTCGGCACCGTCCTCGTGGCTCGCGCCGCCCGACGGTGAGCGTCGCGCTCAGGGGCACGCCCGGCCCTGGAATCACAACGGCGGTCCCACCCCGCCGCGAGACCGCCGTACGTGCGTCTGAGAGCGCGATCAGCGGGTCTGGCCGCTGTCCCCGCCGCTGACCCCGGCGCCGGTACCTCCGCCCGAGTCGATCGCGCCGGAGCCGCCCGTGTCGATCGAACCGCCGCTGCCCGTCCAGTCCGACGTGCCGCCGGACGGCTGGCCGCTGACGCCCGACCCGGGGCCGGTGCCACCATCGATGGCACCGCCGCTTCCGGTCGAGCCCGTCCCGCCGGTCAGGTCCGTGTCGCTCGGCCCGCCGAGGTCGCTGCCATCGATGCCGCCGCCCTGTCGCTGCTGCTCATCCATCGGATCGGATCTCCTTACGGGTATGGCACGGGCCGGCCGTTGTGGTCGAGTGCTCGATGAGGGCTCGCCGTGCATGGTCGATCATGCTCGCGGACCGGTTGCACACTGCTTGACCTCCCCTGCGCGCCCATTTCAAGGGCGCGACAGCGCCATCTCCACGCCTGCTACGCTCGGTCGCATGGGGACCGCGCTGGCACACCGGCTCCTGAGCTGGCACCGACCCGTCGCGCGGCAGTTCGCCTTTCGAGCGACGACGGACCCGTGGGCTGTGCTGGTCTCCGAGGTGATGCTCCAGCAGACGCAGGCGCCCAGGGTGGAGCGTCACTGGATCGCCTTCATCGGCCGGTACCCGACTCCGGACGCCCTGGCGCATGCGTCCGTGGGCGACGCCATCCGCTCCTGGCAGGGGTTGGGCTACAACCGGCGGGCCGTGCGGCTTCGCGAAACTGCCGTAGCCATCGTCGAGCGGCACGACGGGCAGGTCCCGTGGGACCCCACCGAGTTGGCGACCTTGCCGGGGATCGGTCCGTATACGGCGCGGGCCATCGCAGCGATCGCGTTCGGCGCACCGGTCGCAGCGCTCGACACGAACATCCGGCGCGTCGTCGGGCGGGTGATGCACGGGCACGGGCACGCCGCCGATCCGGGCCCCATCCCCGGGCCGGCCCGAGTGCAGGTAGATGCGGATGCGCTGCTCGAAGGATCCGATCCACGAGCCTGGACGCTGGCGGCGATGGATCTGGGCGCCACCATCTGCCGGCCTCGCACGCCACGCTGTGATGCATGCCCCCTCGTGGAGCTGTGTCGGTTCGCGGCGCACGCCGCCATGGCCGCCGGAGCGACCGCGGTGCCGCGTCCTGCTCCCCGCGCGGTGAGCCCCGCGCCAAGCTTCGAGACCACCAACCGCTGGCTCCGCGGGCGACTGGTCGAGGCGCTCCGGTCGATCCCGCCGGGCGAGTGGACAGCGATCGCCGGCCCGATCGGCCGGCACTCGCAGCAGGCGATCGCCGCTGCCGTCCAGGACCTGCGCCGCGACGGGATCGTCGAGATGGATGGCGAGGGCAGAGCCAGGCTCCCCGTCTGAGTAGCATGGGTCCGTGACCGACCTCCACGGGACCTCGCCGGTCGTCGAGCCCGTCGATGCCGCATTGCCGCTCGACGATGCGGCGCTCTTCGCGCCGGGGATGGACCTGGACGCCCTCCGGCGCCACTGGGCGCCATTCGCGGCGCGCCAGCCGATGAGCGCAGAGTCGATGCGCGGGGCGGACAGGCGGGCACAGCGCCTGGGCGTGCCGGGCATCCAGCTGATGGAGCAGGCCGGCGCGGCTGCCGCCGCCGTAGCCACCGCGACGCTCGTCCAGACCGAGCGCACCGGCGCCGGCCCTGTGCTGGTCCTCTGCGGCCGGGGCAACAACGGCGGCGACGGGTTCGTGCTGGCGCGCCACCTGGCGGTCCGCGGTCACCGTGTGGCGGTCGTGCTGGTAGCCACCGAGGAGGAGCCGGGGACCCCGGACGCAAGGCGCAACTGGGATCGGCTTGACGGTCACCCGCTCATCGATCGGCTCAGGACGCCCACCGCGCGCGACCTTCAGATCCTCGGCAGCGGTGTCGAGAAGGCCGCGCTCGTGGTCGACGCGCTGCTCGGCACGGGCGTCAGCGGCTCGCTCCGCGACCCCGTTCGTAGCGCGGTCGAGCTGACCTGGCGAGCCCGTGCTGTGGCTGTCCCGGTCCTGGCCATCGATACGCCGACCGCGGTCGACCTCACGAGCGGGGCGCAGTCGGACCCGGTCGTTCGGGCGGACGTGACCGTCACCTTCCACCGGCCGAAGCACGGGCTGCTGACCAGGACCGGAAGAGCCCTCGCCGGCCTGGTGCTCGTGGCGCCGATCGGCATCCCCGCCGGCGCGGATATCGGCTCGTGACCGAAGGCGACGATCGGTCGGCAGCTGTCGACCACCAGGTCGCGACCCACCCGGCCGCGCATGAGCGCCCGCGTCCTCGCGTCCGCGACCGCGACGTGTACGCGGTAGCGGCGGGGGTCGTGCTGCTCGTCCTCGTAGCCGATGTCGTGAGCGCCGCGGTCCCGCCACTCGATCGAGCGCTGGCATTCGCCCCGGTCATCGTCGTCGTGCTGCTCGCCGTCACCGTGGTCGTGCTGTTCAGGTCGATCCGCCGTGGCTCCCGGCCCGACTGAGCAGGCAAGGGCTCAGGCCGCCTACGGACCGAGCTCGATCAGCAGCGCCTGGGCCGGTTCGTAACGGTCCGCACCGAGGACGAGCCGATCTTGGCGGACGGCTCCCGGGAGGCGCAGGACCGACGTGTCGAGCGCCCCGCCCGCATCGTCGCTGGAGGCGATGAGCCAGACCCGGCCGCCTGGACCGAGGCGCAGGGCCTGCCGCGCTCCCAGTCGCTGGAGCGCCGCATCATCCACCTTCACGGCGTCGTCGATGAGCGAGGCGCCGTTGTAGCGCTCCTCGACCCCCGAGACCCAGTCCAGGACCGGCACGGAGACGCCGCGGAGGTCGGGGGCGGCCCGCTGGACCTCGTAGGCGAGGGGAAAGTAGGCACGGGCGTCGATCGCCAACAAGGTGTCGCCGGGACGGACGCGGGGGGCGATCACCCGGACCAGATCGCGTACCGGTGAGCCGCTGTCGGGCGAGCGCCAGTCACTCAGCCACTCGAGCGCGAATGGCCCCGTCAGCAGGCAAGTGAGCGCCGCAGCGACCAGGACGGTGGTCGGCTCCGCCCTGCGGGCGTGGCGCTGCCGCCCGGTCCAGCGCGGCAAACGTCCGGCGACGAGGGTCACGCCCGCCGCGACGGCCAGCGCGAGCGGTGCGACCGCGGCGCCGAAGTAGCGGTGGTCGTAGATGGAGCGGACCTGCGACACGGCCCAGATGGCGGGCACCAGCGCGATGCCGGCGAGCAGCACCCGGCCCGACCACCGTCTTGGCGGGTCGCTGGATCGGAGCAAACCGACCAAGCCTGCCAGCGCCAGGAGGAGCAGGGGAGCGGCCGCCAGGTTCGCGATCGTGTGTCCGTCCCATCCGACCAGTGCCACCTGCCAGGTCAGGATCCAGTCGAAGAAGCCCGGCGTCGGTGTCCAGAATGGGTCGCCGTTGGTCGCCGCGGCCAGGGTGCTCGGCAGCCACGGCAGGAACGAGAGTCCGCCCGCGACGATGCCCCACAGCGCCACGGTCTCTCCGGATGGCCCCGATCCGGACCGTCCGCCGCGGCGGAGCGGCAACGCCCCCGCCGGTCCGCCGCGACCGGGCGACGGACTTCCGCTCCGCCGTGCCGCCAGGACCGCCACCAGCACCAGCAGACCCTGCATCCCGGCGACGACCAACCCGAGCGACAACGTCCAGAGCTCTCCCGCTACGGCCACCGCCAGCACCACGCCGTGAAGCCACGTCGAGCCGCGCGATCCCCCGGATGCGCGGCCTGACGTCAGCCGCCAGATGAACCACCACGCGACTGTTGCGAAGAGCGCTTCGAGCGCGTACATGCGCGCGTCGCGAGCATTCGAGATCGCCAGCGGTGAGAAGGTCAGCAACCCCAGCGCCACCAGCCCCGACCATCGACCGAGCGCCTCATGCGCCCAGCGCCACCCGACGAGGACCATCGCGGTACCGGCCAGCACGCTGGGCAGCCGCAGCACGGCCTCGCTGTCCCCGAAGAGTCGGATCCAGCCGTGCATCAGCAGCGCATACAGCGGCGGATAGGGCTCGCCGGCAGCATGGTCCAGGAGGTCGGGCAGGGCATACCGCGCCTCGAGCCATGACGCTGCTTCGTCGCGGAACAACGGGCGTTCGTGAAGGCCGATCAGACGCAACAGGACGGCAGCAGCGACCAGAGCCAGCGCGCTAGCCACCCAGCGCGTGGTGCCGCGCCTCAGAGCCTTCACAGGTCCCAGGTGGAGGACCTGCCGACGGGATCGCCGGCCACGATGAGCACGCCACCGCGGGGTCCCACGGTCCGGAGTATGCGCCCCCGTCCGCCTTCGCACAGTGCTCTGCGGCACCCAGCGCTCCTGCGGCTGCGCTCATGCCGCACCCTGCGCTCCTGCGGCACCCAGCGCTCGTGCGACCGTCGCACCTCGTGCGGCGCCGAGCGCTCAAGCGGCCGTCGTGTTGCCGCTCCCCGGGGTCTCGCGTACCATCGTCGGCGATGACCTTCCCCCGTGCCGGCCTCCCCGGTCGACGCCCCGTCTCAGCCTGCCCGGCCGGCACCCTCGGGGCCGTCTGAGGTGGCCGTCGGCTCGAAGAACAGCTTCGACCTCGTCGTGCTCGGAGCCGGCACCGGCGGCTACTCGGCGGCCTTTCGGGCGGCCCAGCTGGGCCTGCGTGTCGCGCTCATCGACCAGCACCGGATCGGCGGTGTCTGTCTCCACTCCGGCTGTATCCCGACAAAGGCGATGCTCGAGTCCGCGGACCTCTTCGACAAGGTCAAGCACAGCTCCGACTACGGCGTGAACGTCGGGGAGGCGGCGGTCGACTTCGGGGTCATCGCGAAGCGCCGCCAGGCGGTCGTGGACCGGCTCCACAAGGGTCTCCAGAGCCTGGTCAAGAAGAACGACGTCCAGTACATCCACGGCACGGGCACGCTCGTCAGCGGCAAGAAGCTGAAGGTGGTCCAGCTCGGCGATGACGGGCAGCCGAGCGGCGAGATCCATGTCGACGCGACGGACGTGATCCTGGCCACGGGCAGCCGTGTCAGGAGCCTGCCCGGCCTCGTGCCGGACGGCAGGCGCATCGTCACCAGCGACGATGTCCTCCGCAGCACCAGCCTGCCGAAGAGCATGATCGTGGTCGGCGGCGGGGCGGTAGGCGTGGAGTTCGCCAGCTTCTACCACGACATGGGCACCCAGGTCACCGTCCTGGAGTACCTGCCGGCGCTCGTGCCGCTGGAGGACGCGGACGTCTCGAAGGACCTCGAGCGAAGCTTCACGAAGCGCGGCATCAAGGTCATCACCGGCGCCCGCTTCGATGCCAGCCAGGTCACGACCGACGGGAACGGTGTCTGCGTGATGGTCGGACCCGAGGGCAGGGAGCCGCAGGAGCTGCGTGCAGACCAGATGCTCGTCGCCACCGGCCGCGCCGCCAACACGGACAACGTAGGGCTGCAGAACACGCGCGCAAAGGTCGACCGCGGCGTGGTCCAGGTCGATCTCCGGACGATGCGCACCGCGGAGCCGCACCTGTACGCGGTCGGCGACATCACCGGCGGCCTGTGGCTCGCTCACGTGGCGGCGCACGAGGGGATCCAGGCGGTCCACGCCATCGTCGGCGACCCCCACGAGCCGATCGACTACCTGAAGATGCCGAGAGCGACGTACTGCCGGCCGCAGATCGCTTCGATCGGCCGCAGCGAGGCCGAGTGCGCGCGCGACGGCATCGAGGTGAAGTCCGGCAAGTTCCCCTTCATGGCCAACGGCAAGGCGCTCATCGGGGGCGACTACGAGGGCTTCGTGAAGGTCGTTGCCGACCGGAAGTCCGACGAGGTGCTGGGCGTCCACATGATCGGCCCCCACGTGACGGACCTGATCGCGGAAGCGAGCGCGGCGATGCTGCTTGAGGCGACCGCCTGGGAGGTGGGTGCGGCCGTCCACCCCCATCCGACGCTGTCGGAGGCGCTCGGCGAGGCGGCGCTGATGGTCGACGGCAGGGCGATCAACTTCTAGCGATGGCCACCGACGCGGCGACCACGCAGCTCGGGGCGGACCTCGGGCTGACCCGAGCCGACCTCATCGAGATGTACCGCCTCATTGCGATCACCCGGGCCATCGACGAGCGGATGTGGATCCTCAACCGCGCCGGCAAGATCCCCTTCGTGATCAGCGGCCAGGGCCATGAGGGTGCCCAGGTGGGGCTCGCGTACTCGCTCCGCAAAGGCCACGACTGGATGGTCCCGTACTACCGCTCGGTGGCGAGTCTCATCACCTTCGGGATGCATCCCCGCGAGATCATGATCGCCCAGTTCGCGAAAGGCGTGGACCCGAGCTCCGGCGGTCGCCAGATGCCGGGCCACTACGGCGTCAAGGACAGGAACATCCTGTCGGTCTCGTCACCGGTCACGACACAGGTGCTGCACGCCACGGGCATCGCCCTCGCCGCGAAGCTGCGCAAGACCGATCAGGTGGCCATCACCTACACCGGCGAAGGCTCCAGCAACCAGGGCGACTTCTTCGAGGCGCTCAATTTCGCGGGCATCCACAAGCTGCCGGTGGTCTTCGTGGTCGAGAACAACGGCTACGCGATCAGCGTTCCGATGTCGATGCAGTCGTCGGTCCCTGACATCGCGATGCGCGGCGAGGGATTCGGCATGCCCGGCGTGATCGTCGACGGGGCGGATGTCCTGGACTGCTACCGGACCGGCAAGGAGGCCATCGACCGAGCGCGACGCGGGGACGGCCCCACGCTGATCGAGGCGAAGGTGACGCGGATGACCGCTCACTCCTCCGACGACCAGCAGACGAAATATCGAACCGCCGAGGACCTCCAGGCAGGCCAGGAGCGCGACCCGCTGCCCCGCTTCCGGGAGGAGCTGCGTCAGGCGGGCGTGCTCGACGAGGCGACGGAGGCGAAGCTCCTTGCCGAATCGAAGGTCGTGGTCGAGGACGCGACCGACTGGGCCGAGTCACAGTCCGATCCTGACCCGGCGACGGCGCAGCGCCACGTCTACGCGGACGCGCCCCCGGCCCGGATGGACGATCCGTTCTGGCAGACCGAGCGCTTCATCGGGGATGGCGGCCCGACGTCTCGCGGAGGCGCCAGCTGATGGCCGTGCGGACGATGATCGACTCCATCCGGGAGACGCTCGCGGATGAGATGCGACGCGACGAGACGATCATCGTGCTCGGCGAGGATGTGGGCAAGAAGGGCGGCGTGTTCCTGGCGACGGACGGCCTGTACGACGAGTTCGGCGGCGACCGGGTCATCGACACGCCGCTAACGGAGTCGATGATCATCGGTGCGTCCATCGGGGCGGCGATCAACGGGTTGCGGCCGGTGCCGGAGATCCAGTTCGCGGACTTCATCATGCCGGCCTTCAACCAGATCGTGAGCGAGGCCGCACGAATGCGCTATCGCTCGAACGGGGCCTTCAGCTGCCCCATCACGATCCGGGCGCCATACGGCGGTGGGGTCCACGGCGCGCTGTACCACAGCCAATCGGTGGAGGCGTTCTTCTCGCACGTGCCCGGACTCAAGGTGGTCATCCCGTCAACGCCGCACGACGCCAGGGGGCTGCTCCGCTCGTCGATCCGCGACGAGGACCCGGTCCTGTTCTTCGAGCACAAGAAGATGTACCGCTCGGTTCGGGGCGACGTACCCGACTCCGACTACGTGGTGCCACTGGGCTCCGCGAAGGTGACCCGCGAGGGGTCGCAGGTGACGCTCGTCGGCTACGGCCTGATGGCGCAGTACAGCCTCGAGGCGGCGGACATCCTCGATTCGGACGGCATCCGCGCTGAGGTCGTGGACGTCAGGTGCCTTCGGCCACTGGACACGGCGACCATCCTCGAGAGCGTCCGCAAGACCGGCAAGTGCGTCGTCGTCTACGAGGACAACCGGTTCGGCGGCTACGGCGCGGAGATCGCGGCGATCCTGGCGGAGGAGGCGTTCGACTACCTGGACGGCCCCGTCGTGCGGGTGACCGGGCCCGACGTTCCCGGCGTGCCCTACAACCATGTCCTGGAGGACTGGTTCATGCCAGATCCCGAGCGGATCGCCACCGCCGCGAGGCGCCTCGCCGGCTACTGACCGTAGCGGGCCGTGGGTGACCGCGGGACTTGCGTCCGCAGGGTGAACCAGCGAACGAGCGACCCGAACGACCCCTTCTCGTTCGCCCGGCTGCCCGCGCGACGCACGATCCGGCCAACGAAGCGTGTTCTGGATCCCCGCTCGGACGGGTGCCACGCGCTCGTCGATCATCTCAGCCGCCCCAGGCAAGGTCCCGCCGCGGCTCGCCCCACGCAAGAACCGCGATGCAGCTCGCCGCAGCGCAAGATCGCGCCGAGCCGCGACAGGGTGGCCGGGGCGGCCTGTGGGATCTCAGCTCGGCGGCGGGACGTTTACGTTGGTGAGCAACGTGAAGACCGGCGTGGCCGCAGCGAATGCGTCGGTGAGGAGGCGTGGCAGGTCCGGCGAACCCACTTCCTCGGGGGTCAGGACCCGCCCGAAACCCACGTTCCTGAGTTTCAGCAGGTCCGCATCCGGGTGGTCGGCGGCGAATCCCCTCGGCACCCGCGTGAGGCGGTCGTGATCGCTGAGGACGCCGCCCGGGAAGGCCTTTCGGAACCTGCGCTCATCGAGCGCCGCATGGACGCGCTCCGGGTCCTGGTCCACGAGTCGTCGCCACGCGGCAAGCCACGCCGGCTCGGGATGCCACACACCACCGCCGACGAAGCTCTCCTCGGGGGCCAGGTGGAAGTACCCGCCGCCATGGCGCTGCCCAGCGGACTCGTCGTCGTCAGCACCGAGCCAGGGAAAGCTCGCTCCGAGGTTGGTCTTGTACGGTGACTTGTCCCTCGAGAACCGCACGTCGCGGTAGATCCGGAACGGCGACTTGACCGGATCGGCACGCATCGCCAGCTTCCGCCGGGCGAACTCATCGCGGAGCGCGACACAGAGTGCCTCCAGTGGCTGCTTGAGCCATCGCTCGTACTCGGCTTTGCGCGGCTGGAACCAGCTGCGCTCGTTGTTCGCGGCGAGGTCGACCAGGAACTGGAAGGCCTCCGGCCGGAACCCCTGGAACGTCTCGCTCATTTCATCGCTCCGACTGCACGACGGCATCGCTAAAAGGGGAGGCTACCTCGGAATCGCCTCCCAGGATGACCGAACGGGGGCACGGACACGGCTGGTTCCCAGAAGGTGGAAACTACGCGGACATGATGCGACGACCGCGTGCTCGCCCAGACGAGCTGGAGGGAGATCCATGCCGAAGGTGACGATGCCACAGCTCGGCGAGAGCGTTGCCGAGGGGACGATCGGCAAGTGGCTCAAGAACATCGGCGATCACGTCGACAAGTACGAACCGATCGTCGAGGTCATCACAGACAAGGTGAATGCGGAGGTCCCGTCGCCGTTCGAGGGGACGCTCACCGAGATCCTGGTGAAGGAAGGCGAGACGGTCCCCAACAACACCGAGATCGCCGTCATCGACGCGGCCGGTCAGGCTGCGGAGGCCTCGCCCACCCAGGCGACACCAACCGCCGCGGCGGGCGGGGGCGCCCCTGCCGCCGAGGGCGAGAACACGGTTGCCGTCGCCGCGGCCACCGCCGACGAGGCGCATGGCGCGGGAGCGGCGTCCCAGATCGGCGAAAGCGACAACGGAACCTCGGCACCGAGCGACGGATCGGCGCCGAGCAACGGAACCTCGGCACCGAGCACCGAGCCGAGCGCCGAGCGGACGATCTTCGGCACAGGCCACGGGCCGGCCGGCTCCGACGAACGACCTGCCGAGAGTCAGCCGAC
This sequence comes from Chloroflexota bacterium, assembly GCA_013694835.1. Lineage (GTDB taxonomy): Bacteria > Chloroflexota > Limnocylindria > Limnocylindrales > CSP1-4 > JACDBP01. Next base: position 2,029 of record JACDBP010000276.1, on the reverse strand, counting down.
ATCGGCGGCCGCCGCGGCACCCGCTCCGCCACAGGTCACTGCAGAGCTTACTCCCCCCGCCGTCTCGGGCGGCAACGGCGCCACGGCTGCCGTCGCCGAATACGAGGGCCGCATGACACCTGCTGTGCGACGGCTCGCCCGGGAGCACGGCGTCGACCTGTCCCTCATCGCCGGCACCGGCCACAGTGGCCGGATCACCCGCGATGACGTGATGAGGTTCGTCGACTCGGGCGGCGCGGCGGCGGCTGCGCCGAGATCGGCACCGGCGGCAGAGATCATGCCGCAGGCGCAGGCCCAGCCCGCCCAGGCGGCGGCGTCCCTGCCGGCCCGCGCCCCCGGAGCAGCACCGAGCAAACCGGGAAGCGAGGTCGCGACCGCGGGCGGCGGCGACGAGCTCAAGGCGCAGACGCCGATGCGCAAGGCGATCGCCGCGCACATGGTAAAGGCCAAGCAGACGGCGCCCCATGCCTACACCACCGTCGAGACCGACATGTCGGGTGTCATCGCGCTGCGCGACGGCGTCAAGGGCCGCTATCAGGCCGAACAGGGGACGTCACTCTCGTTCGTCGCCATCGTCGCGAAGGCTGTCGTGGAGGCCCTCCGCAGGCACGCCGACCTGAACGCCCACTGGACCGATGAGGGCCTCGTCCGCAAGGGCGCCATCAACCTCGGCATCGCGGTCGCCGTTGACGACGGACTCATCGTTCCGGTCATCAGGAATGCCGACCAGTTGAGCATCAACGGGCTCAACCTCGCGATCCAGGACTTCGCCGCCCGGGCGCGCTCGAACAAGCTGCGCCTGGACGATATCCAGGGCGGCACGTTCACCCTCAACAACACCGGCTGGTTCGGTTCCGTGGCCAGCCAGCCGATCGTCAATGTGCCCGAGGTCGTCATCCTCTCGATGGAAGCGATCGTCAAGCGGGCGGTGGTCGTCGAATCACCGGCCGGCGACTCGATCGCCATCCGACCGATCATGAACATCTGCACGTCGTTCGATCACCGTGCCACGGACGGCGCCCAGGTGGGGCGTTTCGTCCAGGACGTTCGGCGCTGGCTGGAGGCGGTGGACGGCTCTACGTCCATCTGGTAGGAACCGAGTTCGGGCGGCAGACCCGATGACCCGTCCGCCGCCGCGCGAGCACCGTCTCTCGATGGAGGAGCGCGCGGAACGTCGCGACTGGGTGCTTTCTCGCGGTCGCGACCGCTTCTCGGCGTTGTTGCGGGTCCTCCAGGGCGGCCAGCAGCTACCGATCGAACCGCGCCGCCGCATCGATGACGTCGACTGGGAACGCGTCCGCTGGATCGTGTTCAAGGTCGCCCTCGGGCTGGCGGTGCTGTTCGGCCTCGGGCTGGTCGGCTACAGCATCTGGCGCGATGCGAAGGTGGATACCTGGTCCGGACCGGATGCCAGCGTCCAGTCGGGACAGCGGCTTCGCGACTGCCTGGTGGTGAACCGCCTGCCGGCCGACGAGACGCTGCCGAGCTGGGTCCGCTTCGAGGGTGCCGTGTACCGCCGGGGACGGACCTCGCGCGCCCTCGACGACACGTCGGTCGGCGTGACCGGCTACCCGGAGACCGGTTACAGCCTCGGGCCGGCACGGCTGCTCCTGGGTCCCGAGGGGAGCGGCCAGCTCCTCATGGTCGTGCCTCCGTCACCGATGGCGCTGGTCTACGAGCCGACCCCGGAGTGCCGTTGATGGGCCTGGCGGGATGGCGCGGCGTAGTATCGGGACGGATGAACCGAGAACTGCCCATGTTCCAGCCGCCGGCGACCGCCACCGTGCAAGGCGGTCACGCGCCCCGGCTGCCACTGACGATCGCGATCGGCGGCGGGGGGACCTACGAGCCGGCAGCTGATGGCTCGAGCCCCCTCCGCCGACATCCTGACTGGATCAAGGCGCGGCTGCCCGCCGGCGAGAACTATCACGACCTCAAGGGGATCCTGCGCGGACTGACGCTCAATACCGTCTGCGAGGAGGCCCGCTGCCCGAACATCGGGGAGTGCTGGGAGCAGCGCACGGCCACG
>JACDBP010000274.1 GCA_013694835.1 Chloroflexota bacterium | reverse complement strand
GGTGGCCGTGGCCTCTTCGGCAGTGTCATCGTCGGCGGTGCGAGCGCGCTCCGACTGCGCGACCTGCTGGCGGACCTGGGCGAATGCCGCCGCCAGCGTGTTGTCGATGCCACCCTCAGGTTCCTGGACCGCCTGCGACGCGTCGAAGGCCCGCTCCGAACGCTGGCGGGGACGATCCTGCCTCGGCTCGGACGCCGGCCGTGCGGGGGCTTCCTCCGCCTGCTTGAGGCTCAGACCCAGGCGGTGCCGCTCCGAATCGAGCGAGATGATCTTGAGCTTCAGCCGCTGGCCCTCGTGGACCACGTCGCCCGGATGGGCGACTCGCTGGTGCGACAGCTCGCTGATATGGATGAGTCCCTCGAGCCCGTCGCGCACTCGCACGAAGGACCCGAAGTTGACGATCTTGGTGACGGTGCCGTCGATCAGGTCGTTGACCTTGAGATCGGCGACGGTGGAGTGCCACGGGTCCGGCTGGAGACGGCGGATCGATAGGCTGATCCGACCGCGCTCGTGGTTGATATCGATGACCTCGGCCTCGACCTCTTCACCGACCTTGTAGCCATGCTCCGGATTGTTGACCTTGTTCCAGGAGAGCTCGCTCTTGTGGACCAGGCCGTCGATGCCGCCGAGGTCCACGAAGACACCGAACGGAGCGATCGAGCGGACGCTTCCGGTCACCTTCTGACCGACCTGGAGGCTGCTGAAGAGCTCGTCACGCTTCTCGCGGCGCTCTTCGTACAGCGCGACCTTCTCGGAAAGGATCAGGCGATTGGCCTTGCGGTTGACCTCCAGGATCTTCAATCGCAGCTTGCGGCCCACGAACGGCTGCAGTTTCTCGGCGATCTCCTGCGCCGCGTCGCGCGGCTGCTCGTTCTGCGGCCGGCGAGGGAAGTCGACGATCTGGCTGATCGGCACGAAGCCGCGGATGCCGCAGTCGACGATGAGACCACCCTTGTTGTGGTCGATGACCGGCGCCTCGATGATCACCCCGGCGTCGAACTGCTCCTGCATCGAGCGCCACTTGCGTTCGAGACCCGCCCGGCGAAGCGAAAGGACCGCGTGCCCCTCGTTCGACTCGGGCTGGAGGACGTAGACCAGCACCGTGTCGCCGATGTTCAGTTGTGGCTGGGCCTCTCCATGGCGGCCGTACAGCTCGCGGTTGCTGACGACGCCCTCGGACTTGGCGCCGATGTCGACAAGGATCTCGTCCTTGTCGATGCGGACCACGTTGCCCTCGACCACGTCGCCGTGCTTGAAGCTGCGGATGTCGCCACTCTGCTCGTTGAGCAGCTCCTCCATCGTGGTCGGCTCGGGACGCGTGTCCACCGGAGGCGGCGCCGGCTCCTCCTCCTGGGCAGCGGGAGCGGCCTCGAGCTCATCCGGGGCGACCTGGGCGAGCGCGGCGGTGTCGTCGGTCGGAGTGGTGTCGGTGGTCGCGGCGGTGTCGTCGGTCGGAGTGGTGTCGGTGGTCGCGGCGGCGTCCGTGGTCGCGGCCGCGTCGTCGGTCGCAGACTCTGGCGAGGGCTCGGCCGAGCCTTCAGATGTCTCCCCCGGAACCGGGCCTTCGGGCAGCGCTGCCTGAGCGTCGCCCTCGTCGGGCGCCTCGCTGACCGGTGAAGCGTCGAGTGGGATGTCGTTCGTCGCCCCACCACCGGACTCGTCGGTCCCCGATACCGCCCGATCCTGGCCCGCCGTGGCGTCATCGGATCCGGCGCTGCCCGCCCGGTCGACCTGTCCCGACATCTCGTCGGGGACACCCGATCCCGCTGCGCCCGAAGCCACGGAGCCCGCATCCACGGAGCCCTCATCCATCGCATCCGTGGGTCCTGTGGCAGACCCGGTTGCGGGGCCCGCGTCAGTGACCTCGACGGTCTGGTCGGTCGAGTCCTGCGCGACGTCCCCGGCAGGGTTCTCCTGGCCGATCGGTGCCGTCGACTCTTCCTCGTCCGTGGGCTGTGCGGTCAAGTCTTGTCTCCTCAGTCCGGCGTTCCCTGCCCGGAAAATCAACGAGCCCGAGCACGTGCCCGGGCCGTTCATCCGAGGAATGTCGTCCGTGTCCTGGTGGGCTCGTCAGACTCCTTCGTCTCGGCGCTGGCGCACGCTCTGCTCCCGCTCCTGGCAGGGCCCGCGAATACTACCATCACGTTCCCGAGCACGACAATGCGTCGGCGAGCATGCGACGATCGGGCCGTGCCGGAATCGCCCGACCTGGAGATCCTCGCCGACGCGTTCCATGCAGGCCTGGTGGGAAGGCCACTCGCGTCGGCCGAAACGCCGCAGTCGTTGGTGCTCCGCGGCACGCCAGCGGAGCTCGACGGATTGCGCGGACAGGTGCTGACGCGCGTCGTGCGACGAGGCAAGTTCCTGGCCTTCACCTTTGACCGTGATCTGATCATCGTCAACGCGATGCTCACCGGGCGGCTCGGCTTCGCCAGACCGGGCGCCAAGGCCTGGTCGCAGACGGCGGCCGTCTTCCGTTTCGGCGCGCGCCTGAGGAACCTCCCGCTGGATGCGGCACCGTGGACGGCCGGGGCACGTTGGCTGCCCGCGGACGACGAGCCGGTCGAGCTCCGGTACCGCGACGCGACCCGGATGGGCAAGATCTATCTGATGCCCGAAGGTGTGAGCAGGCCGGTCCCCGGGTGGGACGAGCAAGGCCCCGATGCCGCCGATGGGGCGCTCGACCTGGAGGCGTGGCGGCGGCGGATCGCCAAACACCAGGGTGAGCTGAAGAACCTGCTGAAGAACCAGGCCTTCGTGGCGGGGATCGGCAACGGCTACAGCGATGAGATCCTCTGGGCGGCAGGCCTTGCGCCGTTCCGCAAGCGATCGGCGCTGGCGCCTGATGAGGTCGACCGGCTCTACACGGCGACCCGTGACGTCCTGGCGTGGGCCGTTTCCGAGCTGCGCGAACGCGTCCCACCCAAGTTCGAGGTCGAGGTTCGCGACTACCTCAAGGTCCACCGCAAGGGCGGATCGCCGTGCCCCCGCTGCGGCACACGCCTCAGTGAGCTGTCACCTGGTGGGTTCGTGACGACGTTCTGTCGGACCTGTCAGCGCTGACCGCGTCTCGTCGCCGACGGAGACCCTCACTCCGCTGGCGCCGGCACCGTCAGGGTCTGGCCGATGCGGATCCGCGGTGGGTCCTGGAGACCATTGAGGGCCTTGAGCACGGTCACGGTGGTGTTGAAACGGCGGGCGATCCGGGTCAGCGAATCGCCGCGGCGGATGCGGTAGGTGATCGTGCGGATCGAGGCTGAGGGGCTCGGCGATCCGACCCCGAGCGACCCGGATGGACCGGTGCCTGCCGAGGGCGATCCGACGCCTTGCGTCGTTGTGGCCGTGGCGCCCGCCAAGGCCGGCGAAGAGGCCCTCGTGGAGGGTGAAGCGGAGGGAGCGGGCGCGAGGCCACCCAGGAACACTGACCCAAAGATGGCGGCCACGATCAGCACGCCGGCGACCACGGGCAGTCGAACGGTGCGGAGCACGGATCCGGGATCGGACGTCAGAAGACCCGCCCCCCTTCGGGCCCCGGTGCGCGGACCTGCGAGGACCATCGGCGCGGCGCGCGCGGCCGGCTGGAAGCGAAGCGAGTCAAGTTGCTCGAGCCCGATCCGGTCCTTGGCGAGCTCCGCGGCGCGCCGTTGCCGAGCTGCGAGATAGTCGGGGCAGGAAACGTGTGCTTCCACGAGGCAGAGACGCCGCTGCGTCTCATCGCTGAGGGGTGCTGGCGGGCGCACCGCGGTGCATCGGTGTTCACGCCTGGGTTCCGCTGCGCGCCAACCGCCGTCCTCTGCGACGAGGTAGGGACAGATGGCGACCAGGGCGCGACGGGCGTCAGCGCCATGGTCGATCGAGGGCCCTCGTGGCGAGCTGGGATCCGGCGAAGCGGGGGTGCCGGTGCGCCCGACCAATGGCGCGGGCACGAGACCTGGAGTAGCGCCCTGCCGGAGGTCAGTCGGACGTGAGCGGCCACCGGCCGGGTCCCGCTGTGCCGGTCGACCGGTACCACCTCCGAAGCTCACCGCAGGGACCGGCAGGACTTGGAGCGGCGTTGCGTTCCGCGCATCGGTCCAATCATACGGCCCGACAAGCCTCGCGCGTCCGGCGCAGTGGGCGGCCACGAGGCTATCGGGGTGCGGCACACGGTGTAGCCCGCAACAACGCAAAAGATCCCGGCGACGACCTATTTTCCCAAGAGGCTACCCTCTCAGTATCTTCGGCGCTGGAGAGCTTAACTTCCGTGTTCGGGATGGGAACGGGTGTGGCCTCTCCGCTGGAGTCACCAGGATCTCGATGCGTGTGATGACGTGATCGGCAGCTCGCCTCCGGCACGGATGCCAGCACGCGGCGTGAGTCGTTTCTTCGCGTTCTGCGTCGCAACGACGAGGGGATCCATGGATCCCCGCAGCTGCCCTTGGGTCAGCTGCTGAAAGAGGTCAAGCCCTCGACCATTAGTACGGCTCAGCT
>JACDBP010000252.1 GCA_013694835.1 Chloroflexota bacterium | reverse complement strand
GCCGGCATCGCCGACAGCGTTGCCACAGGCAACCACCAGGACCACCAGCCCCGTCAGCCCCAGCCGACGACGCATGGTGCGGGTGGTCGGGAGTATCTGGTTCACTCCTTGGAACGATCCGGCGGTGGCATCGCCGCCGCACGCACAGGAGACTGGGCATCCGGCGTAACGCGCGGATCGCCGGCAGGTAACGATCGGGTCACAGGGAGCAGCAGCGAGACTGTCAGGCCACCGCCCTCGCGGAGGCTCGCACGCAGGGTCCCGCCCAGCCGCTGGGCATGCTCGCGAGCGATCGCCAGGCCCAGCCCGCTCGTGCCGCCCCCACGGGAAGGGTCGGCCTTGAAGAACCGATCGAAGAGGCGCGGCAGGTCCACCGTCCTGACGCCCGGCCCACGGTCCGAGACCCGCAGCTGCACCACATCCCGCGATCGACCCAGCTCGACGTCGACGCCGCGGCCCGCGGCGTGCTCGCGGGCGTTGTCGAGGAGGTTGCCGACGATGCGTTCCAGTCCGCGGCGGTCGGTCTCGACCCAGATGAGCGGTTCCGGGCCGCCGTTGGTCCCCGCCCGCGTCCTGCCCTGCACGGTCACCGTGGCACCGGGCAGCCGCGTGGTGACGAGCGTCCGCACGAACCTCGCCAGCTCCACCCGTTCGACGTCCACGGGGTCGACCGCCGCGTCCAGGCGAGAGACCTCGAGCAGGTCGTCGACGAGCGTCCGGAGCCGCGCCACGTCGCGGACGAGCAGCTCGCCGAGACGACGGGTGTCCGGATCGGACGAGGCTCCCGCGGACCGTTCCGCGATGAGCGTCGCCTCGTTGACGAGGGCCGTGATCGGCGTCCGCAGCTCGTGCGAGACATCGGCCACGAAGCGCCGTTGCTGTGCCTGCGCCTCGCGCAGCTGCTGGACGGTCTGCTCCAGCGAGGCTGCCATCCGGTTGAAGGCGGCCGCCCAGCGCCCGAACTCGTCGGGGGCGCCGGTGGGCACCCGGGCCGTCAGGTCGCCGCGCTCGATCCGCCCCGCCGCGACGCTCGCTTCCTGGACCGGCCTGAGCACGCCTCGCGCGATCGCGCCGGCTGCCACGAGCGCGAGCAGCAGTGCGATGACGACACCGCCGACGAGTCCCTGCGCGAGCCGTGTCAGCGCATCCTCCAGTGGCTGGGCGGGGAAGAAGAAGTAGAAGTCAGGCCCGGCGGGCTGGCGCCTGCCGCCGACGACGAGGTACGGGTCGGCGTCGACGGTGAGCCACTGGAAGGCGATCCGGTCGTCGGCCACGAGCGCCGTCAGCTCCACCGAGAACAGGTCGGGCGCGGTCCGGAAGGCCAGGCCGGAAACGAACGGGTTGCCGTCACCGAACTCGACGAAGGTCTCGACATTGCCACGGACGCGGAAGGCGTCGGCGAGGCCGCTGCGGGCCACCTCGTCGGCCGTCGGACGCGCCGACAGCTGATCCTGGGCAAGGACCGCGATGTTGAACTGCGCCTGCCCCACGGAGGTCCGGACAAGCTGGTCGCGGAGCGAGACGGTGACGAAGACGTATGCTCCCGCGGCCAGCACCGCGGCCGTGAGACCGACGAGCGCCACCAGGGTCAGGACCAGCCGCCGCCGGAAGCCACGGCCGATGACCCGCGGCCGCGAGCCCGCGGCGCGGATCGCCGGTCGGATCACCGGACGGGCGACCGGCCGGGTCATCCGGGCGTTGGGCCCTGCGAGATCGCGCTCACCGAACCGCCTTGTAGCCGGCGCCGCGGATCGTCACCACGGTCGTCGGGCGTGCAGGGTCCGGCTCGATCTTCGCGCGCAACCGCTGGACGGCGACGTCGACCAGGCGCGAATCGCCCAGGTAGTCGTAGCCCCAGACCCGCTCCAGCAGCAGCTCGCGGGTGAAGACCTGCCCTGGCCGCTGGGCCAGTTCCAGGAGCAGACGGAACTCGGTGTTGCTGAGCGCCACCTCCTGACCATCGCGCGTCACCGTGAATCCGACCGGGTCGATGGTCACGTCGCCGAGCGTGATCCGATCGCTGGCGTCGGTGCGCTGTGAACGTCGCAGGGCGGCCCCGACGCGGGCCACGAGCTCTGCCATCGCGAACGGCTTGCGGATGTAATCGTCCGCACCCGCCTCCAGCCCCAGCACCACGTCGTCGGTGTCGCTGCGGGCGGTCAGCATCAGCACCGGTACGGAGGATTCGCTGCGGATGGTCCGGCACAGCTCGAGGCCGCTCATCCGCGGCAGCATCACGTCCAGCACGACCACGTCAGGCCGGTGGGCCCGGAAGCGCTGAAGCCCTTCGGGGCCGTCGGCGGCGGCGTCGACGGTGTGACCCACCGACCGCAGCCCCATCGCGGTCGTCTCGCGGATCGAGGGGTCGTCCTCCACGAGCAGTACGCGGGCGTCCACGTTCTCGGCCCTCCAGCGGGATCTCCGGATCAGTCCCCCGTCAGTGGGCGACCCGCGCGGTCCGGCCCTGGCGGACCCGACGGACATGCCGGGCACCCGGATGGACGCGAGGGGTGTGCTGGTCGGGGCGATAGCCGGAGATCGGCCGGGCCTCGGCGTTCCGGTCGGGCTCGAAGCCTTCCTCGACCTGCCACGGGATGGCGTGCTTGAGCATCCGCTGGATCGCGCGCAGCAGCTCGACCTCGTCGATGCAGACGAGTGAGATCGCGTCACCGGTGGCGCCCGCCCGCCCGGTCCGTCCGATGCGGTGGATGTAGTCCTGCGGGTGGGTCGGCAGCTCGTAGTTCACGACATGCGGCAGCGCCTCGATATCGAGGCCGCGCGCTGCGACGTCCGTCGCGACCAGCACCCGGATGCGGCCGTTCTTGAAGTCGTCCAGGGCGCGCGTCCGTTCCGGTTGTGTGCGATCCGAGTGGATCCCGACCGCCGCGATCCCGTCGCGGTCCAGCTGTGAGGCGAGCCGGCTGGCGGCGATCTTGGTGCGGGTGAAGACGAGCACCTGCTGCAGGTCGTGCTTCCGGATGAGGTGCGCGAGCAGCTCGCGCTTCGCGTCCCGGTCCACCGGGTAGACGATCTGGCGCACCGACTCGGCAGCGGAGCCCTGGGGCGAGATCTGGATCACGTCGGGCCGCTTCAGGAAGACGTCGGCGAGCCGCTTGACCTCGTCGGAGATCGTCGCTGAGAACATCAGGGTCTGCTGGCGAGTCGTCAGCAGCTGGACGATCCTGGTGACGTCCGGGATGAAACCCATGTCGAGCATCCGGTCGGCCTCGTCGAGCACAAGGATCTCCACCTGGCCGAGGTTCACCGTCCGCTGCTGGACATGATCGAGGAGGCGACCGGGTGTTGCGACAAGGATCTCGACGCCGTCACGGAGCGCCTTGATCTGCGGCTCGATCGGGACGCCACCGTAGACCACCGTCGAGCGAAGCGGCAGGTGGCGGCCGTAGGCCTCCACGCTTTCCTGGACCTGCATCGCAAGCTCACGTGTCGGCGTCAGCACCAGCGTCCGGACCGGATGGCGAGCCGGCGAGAACGAGCTGTTGGCGTACGGCGTGAGCCGCTGGAGGATCGGCAGCGTGAAGGCTGCTGTCTTGCCGGTGCCGGTCTGGGCCGCGGCAAGGACGTCGCGACCCTGGAGGATCGGGGGGATGGCGCGTTCCTGGACCGGGGTGGGTTCCGTGTAACCCTCGTCGGCCACGGCGCGGAGCAGGTCGGCCGACAGGCCGAGGGGTTCGAACGACAAGCAGGACTCCTGGAGGGGCGGGCCTCACCCGGCTGGGCAGGGCGGTGGCGACCGGGCTCTCGGCCCGGTGGACGGTCCACAGACCCCGCGAGCATACCGGAATCGCCTTCCGGGGCATCCGCCGCGCGTGATCGGCGATGGCTACGAGGCAGCGTCCCCGGAGTCGCTCAGCGGGGCTGGGCCGGTCAGGATCAGTTCGAGTGCCTCGAGCTCGTTCGCCTCGTCGAGGCGAGGCCGGTGCTGGCGGTCCGTCGGTGCTTCCGCGTTGAGCGCGGCCACGGCCCGGTCGTAGGCGCGGATGACCCGCGTCAGCTCCTCGCGATACCGGCGGTGCAGCAGTGGCGAGGCGACGCTGGCCCGCCGCAGGATGAGCTGCCGCTCCTGGAGCAGTCGTCTCGCCTCCTTGTCGGCCTCGATCCAGGGTGGCGCGACGCCATGATTGCGAAGGATGCTGTGGGCCATCGCCAACTCGCCCGCGGAGCGGTCATCCGACGGGGGGAGCGGCTTGCCGTGGTACGGCAGGCCCTCGAACGCGCCGCGTTGCTGGGCCTCGCGGATCTGCCGATCGGCCAGGCTCTCCCAGCCGCGTCCCGCCTGCAGGTTCCCCTCGGCGTCGCGGCGGATGGGGCTCACGCGACCGACATCTGGCTGTCCCGGATGAGCCGGAAGGCGGGTCCTCGTCCGAGACGTTCGGCGGGCGTGCCGTACTTCAGGATCAGCGCCACGATCGCCTCGTTTCGGTCCGCTTCATCGAGCTCTTGCGCATGGCAGGGGCTTGAGCGGCCTTCGAGCTCGAGCTCACACCGGGCATCGGCGCGCAGGTTCAGCGCCCAGTCACTCGACGGCGCGCCGGCTGCCACGGCGACCGTCCCGTCGGAGCGTTCCACGAACCCGATCGCGGTCCAGACACGCTCACCGCTCATTCGGCCACGCGTGCCGAGGCGCACGACCTTGCCCCAAACCGCGAGCTCCTCACCGATCTCATCGATGGGCATGTCCAGAGCCGTCAGGCGTCGCCGATGTCGTCCGTCCGACCTTCGGGCTGACGGGTGTCGGGATCGATCTCCGTCCGCTCGATCGGTTGGCCTGTGGCGCTGTCGGGGTGACTCGCGTCCGTGCCCTGGCCGAATCGGGCATCGGGATCGAGGGCGCCCTCGTCCCCCGTCGGTTCGTCTCGTCGATCGTCCATCGTATCCTCCGCGCGGTGTCCGGGCGGGCTATCGGTCGCAGCCCCTGACAAGCGTGCCAGAAGCCGGTCCAACGGGCCCGGACCGGCGCTCGACCCTGGGCCGTCAGGCGCTCAGCAGGCGCCTGCTGCCGCAGATCGGGCAGCGATAGAGCCCGCTCGAGCTGTCAAGGGTCATGAAGGTGGCACAGCCGTTCGTGCGGCAGAACGGACCGGGTGTCGTGTTTGCGCGACGGCGGAGCCGGCGCATGCCCGCTGCGCGTTCGCTCAGCAGGGTGGGGGAGTTGGGTGCACGGGATAGCATCGATCTTCTTTCTTCGATGGCCCGGGGGCGTCGAAATCGACGCGCCACGGCGGGCGACTGGGGATGGCTCCACGGCCTGCAACGGCCGGAGGCTCTGGTTCGTCGACCGGATGGTGGGTGCGGGAGCGAGGGTCTGATGCTCTGACCTGCTGCCCACCGGGGTCGGACGACATCGTAGCACGTTCGGTTCGCGGACGCGGCGGATGCCTCGAGCGCCGGGCGAGTACCCTCAGCCGGCCGCGTCCTGCGACCGCGGACGGAGTGAACAGGTGGGTTCGGACAGGAGGCAGCCCGTGGACGCCATCGTCGATCCAGCCATCGAGCAGTACGCCGCCGAGCACTCCAGCGAAGAGCCGGCCCACCTTGCCGAGGTCGCCCGAACGACGCGAGCCGCCTCGGACCAGGCGAACATGATGGTCGGCCGGCTCGAGGGCCGGTTGCTGCGAATGCTGGTGCACCTGACCAGGGCACAGCGTGTCCTGGAGATCGGCACCTTCACCGGCTACTCGGCGCTCTCGATGGCGGAGGCACTGCCGTCCGGTGGCCGCATCGTCACCTGTGAGCTGGATCCGGAGCGTGCGGCGATGGCGCGACGACACATCGAGCAGTCGGGCTACGGCGACCGGATCGAGGTCATGATCGGTCCTGCGCTGGACACGATCGGGGGCCTGACGGGCCGCTTCGATCTGGTGTTCATCGACGCCGACAAGCCGAGCTACGCCGCCTACTACGACGCCGTCCTGCCGCTCCTCGCACCGAACGGGGTCATCGCGGTGGACAACGTGCTCTGGAGCGGACGCGTGCTCGACCCGTCGGACCGGGATGCGTCGACCCGTGCCCTGATCGAGTTCAACGAGATGGTGCTGCGCGATCCACGGGTCGATTGCGTGATGCTGACCGTGCGCGACGGCCTGACGCTCATCTCGCGGGCGGTCCCCGCGTCGGGCTCGGCCCGATGAGCACCCCGGCGGCCGACCGACTCCATCTCACCGGCGACGATGAGGCGGATCGGTTGCTGGCGAGCGATGCCCTGGCGCTCCTCATCGGCTTCGCGCTGGACCAGCAGGTGACGGTCCAGAAGGCCTTCTTCGGGCCACTGGAGCTCCGACGAAGGCTCGGTTCGCTGGATGCTCGACGCATCGCGGACACGGACCCCGCCGCTCTCGACGAGGTGTTCCGCCGGCGGCCCGCGCTGCATCGCTTTCCCAGCGCCATGGCGAAGAAGGTCCAGGCCCTGGCGGCGGCGATCGTGCGCGAGTACGACGGCGATGCCGCGCGGATCTGGCGTGAGGCGGAGGACGGAGCCGACCTGAAACGGCGACTGCGGGGGCTGCCGGGCTTCGGGCCGATGAAGGTGAGCGGGGTGATCGCCATCCTGGATCAGCGCCTCGGGCTGGAGCTGCCGGGGCTGGACCAGGTCCGTCCGATGCACCCCACGCTCGGCGACGTCGATTCCGCCGAGTCGTTAACGCGCTATCAGGCGGGCAAGCGGGCGATGAAGGCGGCCGCGCGCGAGAGCGCCGGCGATCGTCGATGATCGCCGGCGTTCGGTAGCGGTAGCTGCGTCCCGGTCACGTCCGGGGCGGGAAAAGCGTCAGTCGAATTCCAGGCGGTTGACCATCCGGCCCTCGGAAACGTAGCGCAGGATGATCTGCTTCCAGTTGAGGCCGTCACGGCCGCAGTCGTAGGCAGAGTGCTGCATCAGGTGCCAGCCATCCGAGTCGACCCCGCACTGCACGAACGCGCCCGAGCGGTAGCCTGTCAGGATGAACTTCCAGCGATCCTGGCGCAGCTTGCGGATCGACCAGTTCCAGGTCGCGTCGACGGCCTGCGACTGGGAGGTGGTGTAGCCGCGCTTTTCGGGGACGTACCAGCCGTCTCCGGCGTCCTTGACGTCGTAGCACATGCCGGCGGCGTCACGCCCACCACGCCAGTGGCCCTTCATCGCGTAGTACCAGCCGTACTGCTTCACGAAGACCGCCTGGGCGCGAAGGGCCTCACGCGGGTAGTAGCCGGGCATCTGCGTCCCGACCACGTGCTTGGTCCACTTGCGCATCGGGACCTTTTCGCGGTAGCCCTTGTTCGGCCCCGACTGGCGAAGCACGTAGATGTAGCTCGGTGGCGTCACGTAGTTGGCGTAGCCCTGGCAGCTCCCGCTCGCGGACGCGGGCGCAGGCGATGCGGCGGTGCCCACGCCGAGCATCGTGACGGAGAAGAGCAGCGCAGCAAGGCGCCGCGAGATATGGAACCGGCGCGCCTGGCGCACCGACGGAAACTCAGGCAATAGCCTTCCCTTTCTGTTCGATGGTGCTCGCGGTCGACCGGGGACCGCTGGGGCGGTCGCAGATCGCGGTCTCGACTTTCGGCGACCGTGGGATCGGTCGACCACGCCAACTGGCTGGCGCATGGGGAACGCGAGACTCCGCGGACAGCATCTGGGCGGACGGTGGCAGGCGCGCTCGGCGTGCCAGGTCCGGGGATGATGTGGACCGGCAGCGTCGCTGCCGATGGGGTGGCAGAGCGGTGACATCGTCGCCGCTTGCCGTTACAGGTGCGCGACGGTCGTCGCGCCAGCCCCCAGTATGCCCCGGATCACTGCTCCGGGTTGGGACGACCCCGCGGCGGATGGAAGGTCACGACCACGTGATCGTCACGCCAGTCACCTCGCCCAAGGCCCGTATCGAGCTCGAACACAGGCCCCAACTCATGGCGGAGCGCGGAACGCAGGGTCTGCACCGTGCGGTTGAAAAGCGCCACATCCGCCACGCGTCTGGCG
>JACDBP010000229.1 GCA_013694835.1 Chloroflexota bacterium | reverse complement strand
TCGCAGGGCGTCTCGAGCACCTCCGCGTTGGTGATGTTGGTCGACCCGGGGAAACCGCGGACGGTGCCGTGCTCGGCTTTCCAGGCGAGAAGGCGTTCGATGTCGAGGCCCTCATCGGCGCGGATGCCGCCGCTCGAATCGCTGACGGCGATGACCCGGGAGCCCTCCTGCGAGATCAGCCGGGCGGCGATCGAGCCCGCGTTTCCGAAGCCCTGGATGGCGACCTTCGCGGCCTTGAGGTCCATGCCGAGGTGGCTCGCGGCCTCGACGATGCAGTACACCGCGCCCCGCGCCGTGGCCTCGTGGCGCCCCTCCGAGCCGCCCAGGCTGATGGGCTTGCCGGTGACGACGCCGGGCACCGTGTAGCCCACGTGCATCGAGTAGGTATCCATGATCCAGGCCATGGTCTGGGCATTGGTGTTCACGTCAGGCGCCGGGATGTCCCGCTCGGGGCCGATGATGATGCTGATCTCCGTGGCGTAGCGGCGGGTCAGCCCCTCCAGCTCCTTCTGTGAGAGTTGCTTCGGGTCGACGACGACGCCGCCCTTGCCGCCGCCGTATGGGATGCCGACGACCGCGCACTTCCAGGTCATCCACATCGCGAGCGCCTTGATCTCGTCCAGCGTCACGTTCTGGTGGTAGCGGATGCCTCCCTTGGCCGGACCCCGTCCCAGGTTGTGCTGCACGCGGTAGCCCGTGAGGACCTTGACGCTGCCGTCGTCCATCTTCACCGGGAAGTGGACCGTCAGCTCGCGCCGGGGCTCGCGCATGACCTGCCGCAGGCCTGGGTCCAGGTTCAGCATGTCGGCCGCAAGGTCGAACTGGGCCTGTGCCACGTGCCATGGGTTGATGGCAGCGGCGACCTGTTCTGTGGTCATCGCGGACACGATCCTCCGTTTCGCGAACGCCGGGCCCGGGATCAGGGTGGGGCGGGCAGGTTCGCAAGGGTCTCGAACGGTCGGAAGTCTACACCGGGGCCCGGCGTGATAGAGACCCGAGCGTCCCGCTGTTGCGGCCACCCGCCCGAAAAGAGAGCCTGGTCAGCCGGTGACCGGGTGCGTCAGGATGACCGCGCCGTATGCGCCCGGCCCGGTATGGGGGGCGACGGATGGCCCGATGGTGTTGATCGAGACGGCCGAACGGTCCAGCCCGGCGCGGGCCGCCAGCTCGTCTGCGAACTGCTCGACGTCCGGGCTCATGGCGTGGAGCACCGCGGCGCGCTCGATGGGCTTCTCGGTGAGCAGCTCCAGGAGCCGTTCACGGGCCTTGGAACGCGTCCGCACCCGGTCGACCGACTCCACCACGCCGTGCTCGATGGTGATGATCGGCTTCACCGACAGCATGGTTCCCAGCGCAGCGCGGGTGCCGCTGATCCGCCCGCCACGTTTCAGGTACTCGAGGGTCTCCAGCACGACATACAGACGCGAGTCCGGGATGCGCCGCTCGACGGTGGCGACGATCTCGTCCGCGGATGCGCCTTGGCCCGCGAGTTCCGCCGCGAGCAGGACGAGCAGCCCCTGCGACATGCTGGCCGTCTGGCTGTCGACCGTCCGCACACGCTCACTGCCGATCACCTCGGCTGCGATCTGGGCACTCTTGAGGGTCGCCGATAGTTTGCCGCCGACGTTGATACAGACGATCGCCTCCGCTCCCGCGTCGAGGAGCCGCTCGAAGGTCACCTGGAACTCGCCCGGGCTTGCCGCTGCGGTGGTGGGGAAGGGCGCATCCGGGGCGGTCAGCCGCCCGTAGAACTCGTCGATCGAGATCTCCGTGCCCGTCCGAAAGCTTTCGGCGCCGAAGTTGACGATGAGCGGGACGACGGCGACTCCGGCAGCCGCGGCGGCGTCCGCGGTGATGTCTGATGCAGAGTCCGTGACCACAGCGACTCGCGCCATCCCGACCCTCCTCAACGTCCGGACCCGGCGCGACCTCCCGGGTGCACCACCGCCCCGGCGATGCTAGCGGACGTCAGACGCGCTCGAACGCCATCGCCACCGCACCTCCGCCGCCCAGGCAGAGGGTGGCAAGCCCATAGCGGCCCTCCCGGCGGTGCAGCTCGTGGAGGAGCGTGGCGACGATGCGCGCACCGCTCGCCCCGATCGGGTGGCCGAGCGCGATGGCGCCGCCGTTGACGTTGACCCTGGACCAGTCGAAGCCGAGTTCCCGACCGTCCGCAAGCACCTGGGCGGCGAACGCCTCGTTGATCTCGACCAGGTCGAACGCCTCGATCGGCATCTCGATGCGCGCGAGCAGCCGTTGGACGCCGCGGATCGGCGCCAGGAACAGCCAGCGGGGCTGCACATCCGCCTGGCTGTAGCCGATGATCCGGGCGAGCGGCTTGAGGTCGAAGCGTTCCACCGCCCGCTCGCTGGCGACCACGGTCGCCGCCGCCCCATCCGTGATGCCCGGTGCGTTTCCGGCTGTGACCGAGGCCGTGATGGGCTGCTGATCCTCGCCCGGGTCGGGTAGCGCAAAGGCCGGCTTCAAGCGCCCGAGCGACTCGATGGAGGAGTCCCGCCGTGGAGCCTCGTCTTCCTCGAAGAGTGTCTCCTCCTTCCCCGTGCGCACAGGCACCGGGACGATCTCTGCCGCGAAGCGTCCGGCGTCGGTGGCGTCGATCGCCTTCTGGTGGCTCTCCAGGGCGAAGCGATCCTGGTCTTCCCGGCTCACCCGGTTGCTGCCGGCCACCCGCTCGGCGTGGGTGCCCATGTGGACCAGCTCGGTGGCGCACCAGAGGCCGTCCTGGACCGTCGCATCGATCAGCTCGCCGGTCCCGAGCCGGTACCCGAACCGACCCTTCGGCAGCAGGAAGGGCCCCTGGTCCATGCTCTCCATGCCGCCCGCCACGACCAGCTCGGCGTCGCCCGCCCGGATGCCAGCGGCGGCGAGCATGATCGCCTTGAGCCCCGAGCCACACACCTTGTTGATGGTCGTGGCGCTGGTCGAGTCGGCCAGGCCAGCCTGGAGGGCTGCCTGGCGAGCCGGGGCCTGTCCCGCACCTGCCTGGATGACCTGGCCCATGTAGACCTCGTCGATCGAGTCCGCCGGCAGGCCCGACCGCTCCACGGCAGCCTTGATCGCGATGCTGCCAAGCGTCGTGGCAGGCACGTCGGCGAGGCTGCCGCCGAACCTGCCGATCGGCGTCCGAGCGGCCGACACGAGGAAGACGTCGCCATTCGGGTTCGAGGAGAGTGCCATGAGCCAAATCTACACCGGGGCTGGCGGCGGCCGTCCGTCGGTCGGGTCGTGGCACGCCCACGGCCGTGGCCAGGCAGCCGCCGGGACGTGGTGCGGGCGTCGGGCCGTGGCCGGGCGTCAGCTAGAGCCGCTGAACCGCACCGGTCCAACCGCGACCAGTCGGCCGACGTCGCGCGCCGCTGCATCGGGACCTATCAGCCGGAAACTTGCTATCCTGAGGTAGCATGAAACGGACGCGCCGGTCCCGCAGCGGCTGATGGTGGGGTTCATCCGCCCGGGCGCCGACACAACGCCCAACCGCCGAGCCCGCCGCCCCCACCGCGGAGCCCGCCGCCGCGTAGCATCGGGCCATGCATGAAGAGCAACGACGTATCGCGATCGTCACCGGCTCGGCGTCCGGGATCGGCCGGGCTGTCGTCGAGCGGCTCCGGCGGGACGGTTGGCGGGTGGTCGGCATCGACCTCGCCGGCGACGCGACGCCCACGCCGGCCGACGGGCAGACGGTCGTCGGCGACGCACCCCGCGTGGCCAACGCGCAGACGGTCGTCGGCGACGCGGCTGACCC
>JACDBP010000225.1 GCA_013694835.1 Chloroflexota bacterium | reverse complement strand
GGCTCCGTCACCAAGGCGGTGGACCTCGTCGTCAGCGATCCTGTCCAGGCGGGGACGATGGCGGTGATGGCGATCGCCGACACGGCACGGTTCGATCTCGCGCGGCAGCGCGGTCGGCGTTTCTAGGCGCGCCGCAAGTCGACGGTTTGGAGCCCGGCCGGGACCCAGGCACTTCGCGCGCAGCAGGCCGGCCGAAGGCGTGCGGAGGAGATGAGGTGCATCGATGACCGACTACGAGGCGAGGCTGGCGACGATCGACGCGGCCGAGTCGCCGACCGTGGCCGAGGACTACGCGGCCCTCTCGCGCGAGCATCTCTCGCCGGTCCTCGGACGCTACTTCGAACGGTCGTGGGCGCGAGGGGAGGGCCATCGCCTCTACGACACGGCCGGGAAGTCCTATCTCGACTTCGCGTGTGGCATCGCGGTCACGGCGCTCGGTCACGGGCACCCGGCGGTGAATGCAGCGATCCACGAGCAGGTCGATCGGCTGGTGCACGGCGGCGGTGGGCTCGGGCATTACGGGCCGGTCTCGCGCCTGGCGGCGGCCATCGCCGATACCCTGCCCGATCCGCTGGACACGGTCTTCTTCGGAAACTCGGGCGCGGAAGCCGTGGACGGGGCCCTGAAGCTCGTACGCCGCGTGACCGGGCGACCGGGCATCGTGGCATTCAGCGGCGGCTTCCACGGCCGGACCTGGGGCGCCCTGTCGGCTACCTCCTCGAACCTCAACTACCGCGTGGGGTACGAGCCGCTCCTCCCCTCGGTCCACATCGCGCCGTTCCCGAACGTCTACCGCGACTTCGGCGGTGACGAAACAGCGGCCACCGAGTCGGCGATGCATGCGCTGGCCCGCCTCCTCGCCGAGCAGGTGCCGGCAACCTCCGTGGCAGCGCTGCTGATCGAGCCCGTCCAGGGTGAGGGCGGGTTCAACCCGGCACCGCCCGCGTTCCTGCGGGCGCTTCGCGACCTGTGCGACCGCCACGGCATCCTGCTCATCGCCGACGAGGTCCAGTCCGGTTATGGGCGGACCGGCCTGATGTGGGCCTTCGAGCACGCGGGGATCGTGCCTGACGTGGTGCTGCTGGCGAAGGCCATCGCGAATGGCCTGCCACTGGCGGCGATCGTGACCCGACGCGAGCTCCAGGATCGCTGGGGGGTGGGAGCGCACGGATCGACGTACGGCGGGAACCCGGTCGCCTGCGCGGCGGGGATCGCGGTGCTGGAGACGATCCAACGCGAAGGTCTGGTGGGGAATGCTGCGACCCGGGGGGCGGAGCTGGCCGCCGGGTTGCGGGCGCTCGCGCGGTCGGACGTGCGGATCGGGGACGTCCGAGGGCCGGGGATGATGGTGGCGGTGGAGCTCGTCAAGGACCGCGTGACACGGGAGCCGGATGGCGACCTGGCGAACGCGGTGAGCGCCCGCTGCGCCGACCTGGGACTGCTCCTGCTCACCTGCGGATCGGCCCACCAGGCGATCCGCTGGATCCCACCCCTGGACGTCACCGCCGACGAGATCCACGAGGGTCTGAGCATCTTCCGCGAGGCGCTCGGGGCGGTCTAGGGTGGCTGGTGTCACGATTGGCTGTGGTACCTTAGGAGCTTCGATCCGATGACTCGGTGTGACAGCGCGATGGTGTGCGGCTCGCCGTGATGATCGGGCCGTGGAGGAGGAAATTGATGAGGAATCGAAGCTTGGCCATGCTGGCCAGCACGATGCTGCTGATCGCAGCGTGCGGGAGCGGCGGTGCATCCCCGTCCCGCGCACCGGCAACGAGCGCGGGCGGCGCGACCAGCGCACCAGCGGCGACGACGGCAGCTGCTGCGACGACCGCTGCCGCCGCCACGACGGCTCCCGCCGGGACCAGCGCACCGGCTGACACCAGCGCACCGGCGGACACCAGCGCACCGGCGGACACCAGCGCACCGGCGGACACCAGCGCACCGGCCACGTCGGCCGTAGCGGAGACATCGCCGCCCACGAGCGGTTTCGACCCGAACAGCGTCTCCGGTGACCTCAAGCTTGCCGGCTTCAGCGCGGGCAACGTGGAGGACAAGCTCCTCCGGACCGTGCTCGACAAGTTCACGGCCAAGTACCCCAACATCAAGGTGTCATTCGAGGTCATCGCCAGCGAGTACGCCGCGGTGATGCTGACCCGTCTCGGGTCGGGCGACGCTCCCGATCTGTTCTACGTCCAGCAGGGTTACTCGCAGGACTGGATCAAGCAGGGCGTGCTTGCACCGCTGGACGACCTGGCCGCGGAGCGCGGCTTCGACGCCAGCGCGTTCTACCCGGGCTTCCTGGCGCCCTTCCAGGCCGACGGCAAGACCTTCGGCTATCCCAAGGACTCCAGCATCCTCGCGATGCAGACAAATGACGCCATGTTGGAGAAGGCCAGCGTCACGCCGCCGACGCCCGTCGATGAGCTCGTGGCTGCTGCCAAGAAGCTCAAGGAAGGCGGCGTCACCACGCCGATGTGCTTTACCAACGAGTACGCCCGAGCCGGTGCCTTCATCGAATCCTTCGGCGGCGGCATGTTGAACGACGATGTCTCGGCATCCGCGATCGATTCCCCGGAGTCGAAGGCGGCCATCGAGTGGTATCTGACCCAGGTCAAGGACGGGCTCGCGCTTCGGCCCAAGACCGACATCGGCGTCGACTGGTGCGGCCAGGCATTCGGCGAGCAGAAGGTCGCCATCGCCTTCGAAGGCAACTGGATCGGCCCATACATGGAAACCACCTTCGCGGACGTGAAGTACACCGTCTCCGCCATCCCGATGAAGGCCGAGAAGGGCACGCTGTCGTTCACGGCCGCGTACGGCATCAGCCCGGACGCCAAGAACAAGGACGCCTCGTGGGTCCTGCTCAGCTACCTGACCGGCAAGGAAGGGATGCAGGAGTGGGTCAACGGTGGCCTCGTTCTTCCCGCGCGCAGCGATGTCGACCCGACGAGTGAGCGCCAGAAGAGCTACGCGGCATTCGCCGAGTTCGC
>JACDBP010000217.1 GCA_013694835.1 Chloroflexota bacterium | reverse complement strand
GTATCGCTGCGTCCAGGCAGGCGCCCCGGTGGCCCCGTCGTACGCGGCCGTGGCCGGTTTGAAGCGATCGTCCCGACCGGTGGTGTATCCGACGGCGTACACCCGGTCACCGGACGGGCTGACGGCGATCGCGTGCGCCACGTTCTGGCCGGGCTGATCGGCGTGCCGACGCGTCCACACCGATCGACCGCTGCCCGCCGCATACGCGGCGGTCAGCCAGGAAAGCTGGCCGTTCGGCCCGGTGGTCGTGTAACCGGTCATGTAGACCCGGCTGCCGTCCTGACTCACGACCAGGTCCAGCCCGTTGTCATCTCCCACGGCACCGGCACCGCCGTTGTACATCCGGCGCCACGACGGTGCGCCGGTCCGGCCATCGATGGCCACGGTGACCGCACCGAAGTGGCTCCCGCCTGCGTTGAGCCCCGATCCGGTGGCGTACACCCGATCGCCGGTGGCTCGGATCTGGTTGTATGAGTCGTAGAGCACGCTGCGGCTGATCCACTGTCGGCGTCCGCTGCGCGGGTCGTAGCCGATCAGGACGTTGCGGAACTTGGTGACCGGCCCGGACAGGTCGGTGATCGTGCCGGTCGCGTACACCCACCGACCGTTCGGGCTGACGGCGATCGCCACGCCGGTGTCGACGGCCTTGTAGGGGTCCGCGTGAGAGTTGTACCGGTCGTCCCACACGACAGCGCCGCTCGCAGCATCCAGTGCCAACGTCCGGATATCCGCGGACGTGCCGCTGTTCTGGGTGAAGCCGGTGACATACACGCGCGTGCCATCCGGGCTCGCCGCGATGCCCGTCACCGCGCAGCCGGCGCAGCCGCCTCCATCTCCGGAGTAGGGGAGCGAGGTCCACTCGCGACGGCCAGTCCGCCCCTCGTACGCGACGATGGCCATGGTCTGCTCGCCGCGCTTGAGATCCCAATCGAGACCGGCCACGAAGACGCGGTCGCCGATCGGACTGACCGCCATCCCGAGCGGCGATTCGAACACGTTGAGGTGGGCGTGGTCGAAGCGAGCCGCCCAGGCCTCGCAGCGGTCATCTCCGGGGGCGGCGGTGCACGGAAGCCCGGTGGCCCTGCGGTCCAGCGACTCACGGGTCCTTGGATCGGGCGGCGGCCCGCTTCCGGGCTGGATGCCCCTGATGCTCAGCATGCTCAGGCCCTTGATGCACAGCTGGAGCCGAGCTCGATTCGGATCGGCGTCGTTCGCACGCAGACAGCTGCGCGGGGTGTCCCCCTTGAGGGCCGAGTCGGTGAGTGCCCCGGACCGGGTCGCCGGTGGCTCGTTGCGTTTCGTCACAGCCCGGTCGGGTTCGACGTAGGCGACGCTGGGATCGGCACGCAGAGCGGCGAGCGCCTCGTCAGGGATCGTGGCTGCGTACCCCTGAAGGGCATGGCGATACACCGCGTTGACCCGCAGCCCGTACCGACGGGCCGCATCAGCCGCATGAGCGACGGCCGTTCTGGCGGTCGCGCCGGGTCGCAGCACGACGATGTAGGAGCCGCTCCGCGCCCCATCCGCCACCGTCCCCGTCGCGGCGACCGGTCCGAGCGGGATGAGCAGGCATACCGCCGCACACAGCATCGCGACCCTGGACGACAGACTCATCCGTGCCATGCCCGCTCCCGTCATCGTTTACTGCACCATTCCTGGTGCGCTGGCCGCTGCTGCGGGATAGTGCACCTCGCTGGCCAGCGCGGTCAAGACCAGACTCAGCGACAGCGTGCCGCCTAAGATGACCATCCTGGCCGGGCCGCCGCTGCCAGACGGATCGGAAGGAGAGTCGTGACGGAGCCGCTTCTCGGGGAGCTGTCTCGACTCGGCCTCACCACCGACGAGGCGCGCTGCTACCTGGCCCTGGTGGGCCGCGGCGGGCTGACTGCCGGACAGCTGTGCTCGGCGACCGGGGTGACCCGAGGCCGGATCTACGACGTTGTCCGGGGCCTTTTGAGCAAGGGCCTTGCCCTGGAGACCACGACGACCGTACGGCGATTCGAGCCCGTTCCCCCGACCGTAGCGGTCGCGAACCTCCTCGAGCGTCGCCGTCGTGAGAACGAAGAGCTGGAGCAGTCGGCGCAACGACTGATCGAATCCCTGCACGTCACCGCGGCAACGAGCGATGTGCCGCCGTCCCTGCTTGAGGTCATCCGACACCGGGCAAGCCTTCGGGAACGCTGCGGGCAGTTGGAGCGGGCGGCAGCTCACGAGATCCTGTTCTTCGTCCGCGACCAGGGACAGGTCGCCGGGGATCTCGTGGAGGAGATCGTCGCGCTGCGCCGCGGCGTCCGCCTCAGGGCTTTGTATGAGTCCTCGCTGCTCAAGACGCCGTACCTGGAGACCATCCACCGGTTCCTCGCGGCCGGCGGCGAAGGCCGTCACGTCGCGGTGCTCCCGACCCGGCTCACGGTCATCGATGAGCGCGTCACGATGATCCCGCTCCACGAGACGACCCTGTCCGCCAGGTCGTTCACGGTCCTGGTGATCCATCACCCCGGACTGTCCGCGCTGGCTGCCTCAGCGTTCGAACGCAGCTGGGCCAGCGCGACCACGATCCCGCCCGGGACCAGGGCCCTTGTCGCCGCCGGTCCAGTCGAACGATCTGCCTTGGACAGGACCGTGTGACCCAGCCGCCGGGCGGTTGGCTGCGCCGCTCCTCGCGCGAGACCGACGGCGCGGTATGGCTCGCGCTGTTGGCCGGCCTGTTGCTGCTCTTGCCGAATTCGCCGCCGCGGCCGCTGGCCGTCCTCTACGCGTTGCTGATGACGGCCGTGCTGGCGCTCGCCATCCGCTGGCGTGTGGGGCTGCTCGCTATCGCAGTGCTGCTGGTGGCCGGCCTGAGCCTGCGAGTCGTGTTCTTCGGCGCCGCGTTCTCCGACGTGCTCCGGGTCACGATCGCCGCGATCGACCTCGTGGGACGAGGCGGCAACCCGTACGGCGTCGGCTACGAGGTCACGACGCCACCTGGCGCCCCCTTCGCGTACGGCCCGCTGACGCTGCTCTGGTACCTCCCCTTCCGTGGCGACCCGCGCGTGGCCGAGATGATCGCGGCGGCCCTCATCCTCATCGCCCTCGCGGTTCGCGGGCGGCCTCTGGGACTTGCGCTCTACGCGCTGACGCCGATCCTCATCACGACCGCGGGCGACGGGTCCAACGACACGTCGGCCGGGCTGCTGTTGCTGATCGCCCTGATCGTGGCATCGCGCGTGCCACGCGCGGGCGCCGTGCTGCTGGCCCTGGCGGTCGCCTTCAAGCCGTATGCCGCGGCATGGGTACCAGGCCTCTGGGCATGGGCTGGCGGCGGCGTCCTCCTCGCCTTCCTCGCAGGCTTCGCGCTGACCTGGGGGCCGGCCATCTTCATCTGGGGTCCAGGCAGCATCCTGGAGAGCTACCTGCTCGCCGACCGGATCCACCGCACGAGCTACTACTCGCTGGGATTCCTGGTGGAGGCATCGCTCGGGCGAAAACTGGAGCCCGGGCTGTTCGGTGTCCTCCGACTTGCCGTCGGCGGTCTGTTGGCCATCTTCACGTGGCGCTGGGTCCGCAGCTCGGGCGGCATGGTCGTGACCGGCGCCCTGATCTATGTCGCGACGCTCTTCACCGGCTACTGGTCCACGCACGCCTATGTCGCGGCGATCGCGCCGATCATCTGCTGGCACGTGGATGACTGGCTGGGGCTCGGCTCCCAGCGGGTCGCGCTGCCGGGAGACCCACTCGGCAAGCTCCAGGCCACGATCGACCGGCGGTGGCCGGCGATCACGCGTGGGAGCGGTGGTCAGGAGCGCGCGGTCGATGGGTCTGTCGGCTAGTCCGGGAGTGCGGACGGAGACCCCGATGTCGTGCGTCCGACTTCCTGGACCAGCCAGGTGTTGCCGTCAGGATCGTCGAAGGGAAAGAACGTGCCGTAGTCGCGGCGCTCCGGATCGAGCCCTGGCGTCTGCCCATTCTCACCGATGTGGAACGGCTCCCCCGCGTCGACACCCCGTTCGACCAGCAGTGCGCGCGCTGCCTCGATATCGGTCACCACGAGATGTAGTCCCTTGTAGCTGCCGGGCGTCGAGCTCGTGAGCCCCGTGCCGATGGTGATCGAGCACGCTGACCCGGGGGGCGTCAGCTGGACGACGCGGAAGGTATCGCCGGCGCGGTGGTCCACGTCCACCCGAAAGCCCGCCATCTCGTAGAACGCCTTGGCACGGTCCACATCCGACACGGGGACCACGACAAGTTCGAGCTTGAAGTCCATGGTGAGTCTCCTGTGACGGTTCGCCCCTATCATCCGACCTCTGGAGGAGGAACTCTCGCATGACGACCGAGCAGCGCGCGTCGGATGTCCGGGGCACCGACCCGCCGATCCGTGAAATGAAGATGGTGATCGGCGGCCAGCAGGTGGACGCCGTTGACGGCCAGACGTTCGAGGTGACGAATCCGGCGACCGGCAAGGTCATCGCGCGCGCTCCGCTGGGCGGCAAAGCTGACGTCGACCGGGCCGTCGAGTCGGCGCAGAGGGCCTTCGACGGCCCGTGGTCGACCTGGTCGGCTTCCAAGCGCGGCCGGACCCTCGCGAAGTACGCGGACCTCGTGAAGCGCAACGTCGAGGAGCTGGCCCAGCTCGAGACGGCGAACGTCGGCAAGCCCATCACATCGTCGCGCGGCGAGGTCTTCGCCGTCAGCCTGGTGTTCGAGTACTACGCCGGCGCCGCGAACAAGGTCTTCGGCGAGACGATCCCCGTCTCCAAGCCCGGTCTCGACTTCACGCTGCGCGAGCCGATCGGCGTGGTCGGG
>JACDBP010000215.1 GCA_013694835.1 Chloroflexota bacterium | reverse complement strand
GTCAGAAGCTGCTCGACACTGGGGTTCGTTGCCCCGGTGACCGAAACGCTGCAGCCATCGCAGCTCATCCCGGCGAGCCAGAAGGCATGGACCACCTTGACCGGGCCTTCGGGGGCCTTGTGCGGGGTGGTCTCCTCCTGTGGGGAGGGATCGTGCGGGCGCTCGATCCCCTCTGGCTGGGTGGCGTCGGAATCGGGCGGCGAGCCCGGCGGGGATTCGGGAGCGTCGGCGAGCGGCGGTGCCTCGACGACCATCGTCAGCCTCCTGTGGTCACCGCGCTGCGGTGGATGCCGAGGTCCGCGCCTCTCCGGTGGCGTCGCGCACCGGCTTGGCGATCAGGGCGTCGACCATCGCATCGATGGCCTGGACTGCGGGGGATCCCGGCTCGCTGTCCAGCAGCGAGCGGTTCTCCCGGTCCGCCTTCGCCACGGCTTCGTCGTACGGGACCTCACCGAGCACCTCCACGCCGAGGCGGTCGGCGTACTCCCGGATCGTGGTCGTGTCCCAGTCTGAACGCACCTTGTTGGCGACCGCATAGACGTTCGGGATCTCCAGCTCCCTCGCGAGCGGGACCGTCCGTCCGAGCGTCTGGAGCGCCCGGAAGTATGGTTCGACCACGATGAGCAGCGTGTCCACGGTGCCGACCGTGGCGCGGCTCATGTGCTCCAGTGAAGCCTCGGTGTCGAGGATCGTGACGTCGTCGGGTCGAACCGTGCCGAGGGTGTCCACGAACTCGCGGACCATGCCGTGCTGGCCGCAGATGCAGCCCTTGCCGGCGCCAAGGAGGCCCGTCATGGTGAGCATGCGGACGCCGTCCGGACCGATGGCACCGTACGTCCGCACGATCTCGTCGAGCGGACGCGTCAGGTGCAGCGACGCCTCGTCCCCGGGGCCGATGCGCTCCTCCATCACTCCCTCGCGGGGGACGCGCGTGAGGCGTGCCGTCTCGCCCGCCCCGAGCCCCAGCGCCGACGCGAAGTTCGGGTTGGGATCCCCGTCGAGGGCGTTCACGTCGAAGCCGCGGCGGGCGAAGAGGCGCGCCATCGTTGCCGCCACCGTCGTCTTGCCCGCGCCGCCCTTGCCGGCAACACCGATCCGCATGCTCGCCTCCTCGAAGGAGGCCACCTGAGACGTCCCGTGGCCCCGTCGCTATTGGGTACCTGTGCCGTGCACTTAGCGCGTGCGCAGCAGGATACATCCGCCGCCCCAGGATGCAACTCCGATCCCATGGTGAGAGCGGTAAGTGCGTCCATCCACTAGTCCCGCACCATCGGCGGTCCGTACCATCGGCTCGACAGCGCTCGCGAGCCGGGGGACGACGACGAGGGAGCGCACTGCCGCAAGGATCGAGATCGGCCAGGCCAGGGCCCGGAGCCGATCGGAGGTGTCGTGGTCCCCCTGTCCCGCCGCGAACTGCTGAGGCGCGTTGCCTGGGTCTCAGCCGGTGTCATGGCATCGCCGGCCGTACTGGCCGCCTGTGCTCCCCCGGCGCGGTCGCCCGGCCCGACGGTGACAGGTCCCCCGACGGCGATGGCCGGCACGACTGCCTCGCCCGCCGCCTCAGCGACGGCCACCGCCGTTGCCTCGGGCTCGCAGGCTCCCTCGCCGACCGCCACGACCGCTGCCACGTCAAGTGCCCCGACCGGGACCACCCAGGTCCTCGTCGGCTTCGGCACGGGCAACGCCCCCGAGCAGATCCCGGTCCAGGAGGCGCTCGCCAGCGCCTACGAGGGGGCTCGCCCGGGGGCGACGATCGAATTCCTGCGCATCCCCGACACGGACGAGGCCCAGCGGAAGCTGGGGCTGCTCATCGCCGGCGGAGACGCACCCGACGTCGTGCTGCCGACCGGCCTCTTCGGTATCTCGCTCTATCTCGACCAGGATGTCTGGCTCGACCTGTCTCAGTTGATGGCAGCGAGTGGCGTCGGCATGGAGATCTTCCATGAGGCCACCCACCGCGCCGCGCGGGCGGTCAACTACTACGGACCCGATTCGCAGTCCGTGGTCGGT
>JACDBP010000198.1 GCA_013694835.1 Chloroflexota bacterium | reverse complement strand
CGTCAAGCACGGCCGGCCCCCAATCGTCGTGCGCTACCGGACGACGCCGTCCGGCGCCTCCCTGTCGGTCGACGACGCGGGGTTCGGGATCGATCCGGTCGCCGCGCGCGGCGCCGCCGACCAGGGGCGCTTCGGGATGCTCAACATGGTCCAGCGAGCCGAGCAGATCGGCGCGATCCTGGACGTGCGGCGGTGGCCGAAGGGCGGCACCCACGTCGCCCTGGAGTGGCGCGCGCCGTGATACGCGTCGCCATCGTCGATGATCATCCCATCGTCCGGGAGGGCACTGCCGCGCTCCTCGCTGCGACGCCCGACGTGGAGATCGTGACGACAGGGGCGACGCTCGCCGAGGCGAAGCACCTGCTCGATGACGACTCGCTGGATGTCGTGCTGCTCGACATCCGTCTCGGGCAGGACAGCGGTCTGGCCGCCCTGGATGGACGCTCTCGTCGCCGCCCCGCGGTCGTGCTCTTGACCGCGTACGACTATCCGCAATACGCCGACGCGGCGCTTCGGCTCGGCGCTGCTGGCTTCGTTCAGAAGACCGCGCCGATCGCCGAGCTCGCCGACGCGATCAGGAAGGCTGCCGCAGGCGGGCTTGCGTTCGGCGTCCGGCCTGGCGCGGGTCCGACATTCTCTGGCCGTGAGCTGGACGTGATGCGGCTCGTCGTCGACGGCCGCTCAAACGACGAGATCGGGACCGTGCTGGGCGTTGCGTCGAAGACGATCGAAACGCGGCTGCGTGGACTGTTCGATCGGCTTGGGATCGCCTCACGCACCGAGCTCGCGACCCGGGCCATCCGCGAGGGCTGGCTGGACCTGCCGCCCCACCGCTGACAGCCACGCGAGGTCCCGACGACGGTAGGCTGCTGGGTGTGAGGCCGAACACTTTCCTGACGGCGCGTGGCTGACGACCCTGGCGCGATCGTCGGGCGTGGCTATGACGCGCTGGTGGAGCGCTACCTGGAATGGACGGACCAGACGGACAACGACCCGCGGATGCGGTTCCTGGCACGCTTCGCCGCTGAGCTGGCGGACGGCGCCGAGGTCCTCGAGCTGGGCTGCGGGGCCGGTGTCCCGGCGACCGCGCGGCTGTCGCAGCGCTTCCGCGTGACCGGCGTCGATGTCTCCGCAGCGCAGATCGAACGAGCGCGATCGCTCGTCCCGTCGGCGACGCTCATGGTCGCCGACATCGGCGAGCTGGACCTGGCGGACGGCTCCTTCGATGGGGTGGCCGCGTTCTACGTGCTGGGGCACGTGCAGCGGAAGCGCCTCGACACGCTGCTTGGGCGGATCGCGTCCTGGCTCCGTCCAGGTGGCTGGTTCGTGGCGAGCTTCGGGGTAGCGGATGAGGACGGCTGGACCGGCGACTGGCTCGGCGTGCCCATGTTCTTCAGCAGCTTTCCGCCGGCCCGGAACCGCGAGCTGGTGGTGGCGGCCGGGCTCGCGATCGTCGCGGACGAGCTGGTGACGGCAGCGGAGGACGGCAGCGCCGTCACCTTCCAGTGGATCCTCGCCTGCCGCAGCTAACGAGGCGCCGACCACCGCTCGCCGTCTGTGGTGGACCGGCGGCAGCCTACGCCATCGCCAGGCGGACAGGCACTCCCTGTTCGATGGAGCGATAGGCGGCCTCGACGACTTCCAGGGCCCGCAGACCGTCGATGCCGGTGATGGCAGGCTCACGATCCTCGCGGATCGCGGCGACGAACTCCGAGAGCATCGCCAGGTTCGGATCGGATCCCCAGAAGGGCCACTCGATGCCGACCTCGCGCGGGCCGTACTGGGTCAGATGCTGGCCGAAGGCGTCGATCGCGATGACGCCGTTCGTGCCCGTCACCTCGAGCCGCAGGCCGCCCCACGTCGGATAGGAGCGCGGCTTGCTCCACGAGCAGTCGATGGTGGCGGTGGCGCCGCCGACGAATCGCAGCGAGACGAGACCGCCGGTCTCGACCGCCCGGAAGCCGTCGTGCAGGATGCGGTTGGCGACCGCGTAGACCTCCTCGACCTCCTGTCCGAGCAGCCAGCGGTAGAGGTCGATCAGATGGACGACGTGGTCGGCGATCGCGCCGCCGCCACTCAGCGCCGGGTCGACGAACCAGGCCCGATGGGCGTCCGGCATCTCACCGGTGTTGATGCCCTCGAGCACCAGCGGATCACCCAGCGTGCCGGCCCGCAGTGATGCGGCCATGGCCGCGACGACCGGGCTCCAGCGCATCGGGAAGGCCGTCATCAGGCGCACGCCGGCGGCGGCACATATATCGACCATCGCGCGGCCGTCGTCGAGGCGGGTCGCCAGCGGCTTCTCACAGAGTACATGGACCCCCGCGCTGGCCGACAGTTCGACGAAGCGCCGGTGCTCGGCGTTGACCGACGCGACCACGACGCCGTCGAGTCGGGCGGCCAACAACTGGGCCTCGGTCGCGAGGAGGGGTATCCCATGGGCCTGCGCCGCATCCCGGCCCCGAGTCGAGTTCTCGTCCCATAGGCCGGCCAGCTGGACTCCAGGGAGGGTCGGCAGCAGCGCAAGGTATGACTCGGCGTGGTGATGGGCGAGCGAGAGGATGCCGATCCGGATCGGACCGGTCCCTCGGTCGGCCGTGGCGCTCACCGGGGTCCCGCCTCGAGCCGCACGACGTGCCCCGTCCGGGCGGACTCGTCGGCAGCAAGTGCAAGCCGAAGAGCCGCGATGCCGTCCCGTGCGGAGACGCGAGCCGCGACCCCGTCGACGATCTCCCGCATGAACTCCCTCAGCTGGAGCCGGTACGGGTCCTCGGTGACGGGGCTCGACGGCAGGCCGACGGCACCGTGCCCGCCATCACCGCTCGGCGCCAGCCACGACCCGATGGGGCCGACCGTTGAATCGTGCTCGATCAGTCCGTCCGAGCCCGCGAGCTCGAACGAGGTCCGGAAGTCCGGTCGCCCCAGCGCCCAGGAGCCGGTGACGTGCGTGATCGCGCCCGATGCATGGACCAGGATGGCGACGGCGTGATCCACTGCCAGCTCCGGCCGCGCGATTCCTACCGAGTTGCAGAGCACGCTGACCACTTCGCCGGCGACCCAGCGCGCGTAGTCGAGGTCGTGGACCATCAGGTCCAGCACGACCCCGCCGGACTTCTCGTGATCGAACAGCCAGTGACCCTGGGAGTGCCGGGGGCGGTACGAGGCGCGTCGGAGGCGCAGCACCGCGGGGTGGCCGATCGCGCCGGCCACGACCCGCGCCCTGGCGAGCGCGTACTCGGGGAAGTACCGGACCACATGGGCCGCGAACAGGCGGACGCCGGCAGCGTCGCACGCCGCCAGCATCGACTCGGCATCAGCCACGGTCCGTGCCAGCGGCTTCTCGCAGATGACGTGGCGCCCTGCGGCCGCGGCGGCCAGTGCGACTTCCGCATGACGATGGGTCGGCCCGCAGATATCCACCACATCCACGGCGGCCAGGAGCACGTCCAGGGTCGCAGCGGTAGCGGCGCCGTGGCGCTCCGCGAGCTGCGCGGCGCGTTCCGGGTGCACGTCATGGATGACGACGGGATGCGCCTCGGCGGTCCAGGCGGCGACGTGCGTCGCGCCCATGAACCCGGCGCCGACGATGCCGATGCGGAGCCGTCCGCGGCCCGGATCGCTCCCTTCCGGGACGCTCACTTCAGCGCGCCACCCATCAGGCCCCGGATGAACTGCCGGTTGAAGACGAGATAGAGCGCCAGCATCGGCACGATGGCGATCGTCAGCGCGGCCAGGACCGCGTTCCAGTCCGACACGAACTGACCGAGGAACTGCTGCGTGCCCAGGGTCAGCGTCGCGGTGGCGCGGCCAGGCGCCAGGATGAGTGGCCACCACAGGTCGTTCCAGATGGGGATCATCGTCAGGATCCCGACAGCCGCGAGCCCCGGTCGTGCCAGTTGCAGGACCATCCCGAAGATCCGGAAGTGGCCGGCGCCGTCGACCCGCGCGGCGTCCTCGAGCTCCCGCGGCACCTCGGCGAAGAACGCCTGGAGGACGAACACCGCGAGCGGCAGGCCCGCTGCGGTGTAGACCAGGATGAGCGCCAGGTGGGTGTTGGCGAGGCCCATGCCGACGATCAGCTGAAGGATGCTCACGGTGCCCAGGCGGATCGGGATCATGATGCCGATCGCCAGGTAGAGCCCGAGCATGCGACTCGCCCGGAAGCGGTAGCGCGCCAGCGCGAACGCGGCCATCGCGCCCAGCAGCAGCACCAGCACGAGCGACGCGCCGGTGACGATGGTGCTGTTGATGATCAGGCCCGCGAAGTCGCCGCGCCTGGCGAGCGTCTCGTATCCCACCAGCGTGAAGGTGTCCGTCATGGGGGGCGCGACCGGGTCCCCGAAGATGGCGTTGCGAGCCTTGAACGAGTTCATCACCACCAGCGCGATGGGGAACAGGGCGATGAAGGTGTAGCCCAGCAGCAGGGCGTGCTTGCCCACCGCCGTCGGCGTGACCGCCCGTCGCAACTGCGCCATCTCGCCCCTAGGCCTCGTACCGCACGAGTCGCCGCTGGACACCGAAGAGGAACAGGCAGACCCCGAAGAGGATCATCAGGAACATCATCCCGGCGACTGTCGCGCCGAGCGTCGGACTGCCGGACTGCAGCTGGAAGCCGAAGAAGGTGCGGTAGAAGAGGGTGCCCAGCAGGTCCGTCGAGAACTCCGGGCCGGCGAGACCGCCCTGGACCGAGTAGACCAGGTCGAAGGCGTTGAAGTTGCCCACGAACGTGAGGATCGCCACGATGCCCACGGTCGGCGCGATCATCGGCAGCTGGATGCGGCTGAAGATCCGCAGCGGGCCTGCACCGTCAACACGCGCGGCCTCGATGATCTCGTCGGGGATGGCCAGCAGCGCCGCCGAGAAGAGCAGCATCGGGATGCCCACGAACTGCCACACGGACATCAGGCTGACCGTGATGAGCGCCGATCCCTGGAGGCCGAGCCAGGGTTCGAAGAGGGAACCCAGCCCGATGGCGTCCAGGCCGCCCTCCGCGACGCCCCAGAGGGGGCTCAGGATCAGCTTCCAGATGAACCCGATGATGACCACCGAGAGCACCGTCGGGGCGAAGATCAGCGTCCGGTAGACGGCCCGTCCGCGGAGCACGCGGGTGCTCAGCAGGACCGCCAACAGCAACCCGATCGGGTTCTGCACGAGCATGTGGATGCCGAAGAAGACGAGGTTGTTCTGGACCGCTCCCCAGAACCGCGGTGCGAGGTTGCCGTCGGTGAGCAGCCGTTGGTAGTTCTCCAGGCCAGCGAAGCCGCCGTCCGGCGCGAGCATGCTGAGGCGCAGGGAATCGAGCAGCGGGAAGACCATGAACGCGCTGTAAAGCAGCACGGCCGGACCCAGGAACACCGCCAGGTGCCAGGGGATCGGCGGCCGTCTCCGTGGGCTGCGCGGCAGGCTCGCCATGGTCGCTCCGAAGGATGTCGGCCCCGGCGCCGCTGGCGCGGTCACCGGGGCCGGTGGGTTCGAGTTCGGTCCCTGAGGTCAGCCGGCGCTGCCGGCACTCCCATCCGGGCGTCAGTTCGTGGGCTTGTACCAGGCGTCCAGGCCGTCCTGGATCTCCTTGGCTGCGGCCTCGGGGGTCTTGGTGCCGTTGATGACGGCCGCCGTGACAGCCCACAGTTCGTTCTCGAGGTTCTTCTGGCCCTTCTCCGTGTCGCCACGCGACAGGATCTGGTACGAGTTGCGGATGGTGGACTTGCAGGACTTGCGCAGGTCGACGGCCTGCTGGGCGACCTTGTCCTCGAGGGTCACCGGGTTGTTCGAGAGGGAGTAGAAGCCGGGCAGCGCGTTGGCGTAGAGCGTCGCGAACTCATCGCTGGCGACCCAGTCCAGGAACTGCTTCGCTTCGGCCTGGTGGGCGCTCTTGGCGTTCATGCCCATGCCGATGTCCGTGTGGTCGCTGACGTAGCACTCGTCACCCGCCTTGGCGACGGGCGGACCGAAGAAGCCGATCTTGACGCCCTTGCCCTCGAAGTACGAGATGTCCCACGAGCCGGCCGGGTAGATGGCGGCCTTGCCGCTCTCGAAGTACTGCTGCGCGTCGGGATAAGCGATGGCCTCGTGTCCCTTGGGCAGGTACGGCTTCCAGGAGGCGAGCTCCTTCCAGGTGTCGACGTACGGCTTGTCCGTGAACTTGGCCGTGCCGGCGATGAGCGCCTTCCGGCCGTCCTCGCCCTTCCAGTAGTTGGGGCCGATGTTCTGGAAGCCCATCGTCGCGGACTCCCACATGTCCTTCGTGCCCATCGCGAGCGGCGTGTACGTGCCGTCCTTGGCGATCTGATCGAGGACCGCCTTGAATTCATCGACCGTCGTCGGCGTCTTCGTGATGCCAAGCTTCGTGAAGGCGTCGGTGTTGTAGATGAAGCCGTGGATGACCGATGCCATCGGGACGCAGAAGGCGTCCTTGCCGTCGTCGGTGATCCAGGCACTCTTCGCCACGTCCCCGAAGTTCTTGAGTCCCGGCAGGTCGTTCAGCGAGGCGAGCTGGCCCTGCTGGAAGAGCTTGAGCGAGGCGTCAAAGGGCCGGCAGGTGATCAGGTCGCCGGCGGTGCCGCCCTTGAGCTTGGAGTCGAGGATGCCGTTGTAATCGGCCGGCGCCGTCGGCGCGAAGGTGACCTTGATGTTGGGGTACTTCGCCTGGAAGGCCGGGATCAGCTTGTCCTGCCAGATGGTCAGGTCGTCATTGCGCCAGCTTTCGATGGTCAGCTCCACCTGCGAGCCGCCGGTCGTCGCGGACGGCGCGGCGGTGCCAGAAGCCACGGGCGCCGAACTGGCGGGTGTTGAGCCGCTGGGCCGGACCGTTGCTCCCGGACTGGCGCATGCACTGACGGCAAGCACGGCCACCGCGGCCAGCGTGCCGAATCGCTTGTAGAACATCGCTCCTCCTCTGCAGCGGCCGCCATGCACGCCGTCGCTCCCTGCGCAAGCGTCCCGGGGCCAGTCTGACGCATGGCACGGTACCGCACTTAGGCAACTGTTCGTACTAAGTCATGGAAGCAGCGGCGGCAATGCCAGGGTGGGTCGCGAGGCGTCAGCAGGCCGCTCGATGGCCATGCCCGTCGCCGAGATCCTCGGACCGGTGGCGAAGATGCCGCCGTCGTCGTTGACGACGATACACGTCGGGTCGATCCAGACCTGGTTGATCTTCGGCATCGGCAGCTCACCGCCGAAGGTGATCATCCATGCGGGTTCGTCGGTGGCGAGCTCCGGTTCGCGGCCCGTCAACGGCGCGTAGCGGATCGCGTCGCGTGCGTGGTCGATGCGCCCCATCCCGGTGACTTTCTCAACGCCATGGACGTCCACGACCTGGCAGATCCTGAGCGCTTCGGCGGCATCCGCGGACGGCTTTGACAGCGAGACCGGATCGATCGACGGATCGACGGGCACGACTGGCGGGAACGTCGTGCTCGGGGCGGAAGGTGGCGAGCTGGATGCTGTCCGCCGCGCCGTCTCCGCGGTCGAGGGGACAGCGGTCGATCGCGCGACCGTAGCCACGTCCGCACTCGAACCCGCCAAGGGGTGCCCACTGCCGGCCGAGCATCCACCCAAGGCGATAGCCGCGACCAGGATGGCCCCGATGGATCTCATGGCACCTCCAGGCCGCCGGTCAGATCGTCTCCGAGCAGGAACCTGGCGCCTGGCCCGTTGGTGGCGATCCGGTCGTCCTTGTTGATGAGTCTGCAGGAGCGCAGCGAGAGGCAGCCGCAGCCGATGCAGCCGGTCAGTTCGTCGCGCAGCCGATGCAGCTCCGCGATCCGAACATCGAGGCGGGCCTGCCACGAGCGGGAGAGCCGTACCCAGTCGGTCTTGGACGGGGTGCGGTCCCGGGGCAGCTGGCGCAGGGCCGTAGCGACCTCCTGCAGGGTCAGTCCCACCTCCTGCGCTGCGCGGATGAAGGCCACCCGCCGCAGCGTCGCGCGGGCATACCGGCGCTGGTTGCTTGACGTGCGCTCGGCTCGGATGAGGCCGCGGCTCTCATAGAACCGGAGCGCGGACGTGGCGATTCCGCTGCGAGCCGCGAGCTCGCCGATGGTGATGCTGTCGCCGAGGACGGCCATGCCCGGCAGGATACGCTCGAATCGACCCCTTGACTTCAAGTCCACTTGAAGTCCTACAGTCCACGCCATGACGATCCTGACGCCGACCG
Organism: Chloroflexota bacterium; assembly: GCA_013694835.1. Taxonomy (GTDB): domain Bacteria; phylum Chloroflexota; class Limnocylindria; order Limnocylindrales; family CSP1-4; genus JACDBP01. The sequence goes on along the minus strand of JACDBP010000198.1, from coordinate 441 downwards.
CGCATGCGCTGCCGCAACCCGCGCGGTGGTCCTACGACGATCTCCCGCGGCTGCTGTCTCTGATGTCCGGCGATGAGAAGCACTCGCCGGCGGCCGAATCCACGCTCGATGTCATCTGGGTGCTCTACGACCGCGTGCTGCGGATCGATCCGAGTGCCCTCGACGACCCCGACCGGGACCGATTCCTCCTCTCCAAGGGCCACGGCCCGATGGCGTACTACGCGATCCTCGCGGCGAAGGGCTTCATCGCTCCGGAGCTCCTGCCGACGTATGGCGGCTATGACTCGCCGCTCGGTCATCATCCGGACCGGCTGCTCATCCCCGGCGTGGAGATCTCTAGCGGGTCGCTCGGGCACGGCCTGCCGATGGCCGCGGGCCTGACGCTCGGCCTGCGGGCACGACGCTCGCCAGCGCGCGTCGTGGTCCTGGTCGGGGACGCGG